>NZ_JAAZTY010000148.1 GCF_018854775.1 Acidithiobacillus ferriphilus
TGGGCCCATGAATCTTATGCGCGGAGCAGGACAGGAAATCCACACCGGATGCGGCGGCATTCACCGGCAGCTTGCCGAGGGCCTGAGTCGCATCCGTATGGAAAAAGGCACCCGCCTCATGCGCGATGGCCGCCGCTTCAACAATTGGAAAGAGCACACCCGTTTCATTGTTCGCCCACATCAGGGAAACCAGGGCGGTATCCGGACGCAAGGCGGCACGCAGGTCCGCCAGGTCCAGCCGCCCCTCTGCATCCACTGGCAGATAACTCACTTCTATCCCGAGGCGCTCCAGATGCTGACACATCAACAGCACCGAGGGGTGCTCTACCTGGCTGGTGATCAGGTGGCGTCTGCCTTTGATCAGGGAGAGCGCGCCCAGGATCGCCGTATGATTACCCTCGGTCGCGCCGCTGGTGAAAATCAGCTCCGCGGGCGAGGCGCCCAGCAATTGGGCCACCGCGACCCGCGCCTCACCCAGTGCCTTCTTGACGCTTACGCCCGCTTCCGAGGCGCTGGAAGGATTGGCGTATTCCGTGGACAAATAGGGCAGCATGGCGTCCAGAGCGGCCGGAGCCAAAGCCGTTGTCGCATTGTTATCAAGATAAATGCTGCGTGTCATGCTCATGGCTTCGATTCTCCGAGGGGTAATATTTCCTCTTCCAGACAACCCACCACCATGCCGTTGGCAAACTCCACGAGGTAGAGAGGCGTGTTGCTCTCCTCGTGATGTCCTACCCGCACGATTTCTCCCGGACTGTCCTTGGCCACCAGCAAGGCCCCTTCGGCCTCCCCCGGATAAGTCCCGTCATTAAAAATATCATCGCCAGCCAATACCCTGAGGCCCCAATCAAATCGGGGGGAACGTAAATCCATCATGAGATTTTCTCCTCCTGACTCGGATTGTATTCGATCAATTCCAATTCACGGGCCTTCATCCCGACCAGATGACCGCGTTCATAAAAATCCACGCCATAAATATAAAATTGCTGCAAATAGGTCCCGATACTGATGATAAAACCGACATCGCCTTTTGTAACAATCACCTCGCCAATTTCAGCGCCGGTGAATGTCCCGTCATTTTTCACATGCTTGCGGGAACGGACTTTATCGCCATAATTGAACTCGGGCTCCGCGCCTAACTCCACCGTTGCGCTGTCTCTGCTCATTCCGGCCATATCCCACCCTCCCCTGGCCATCTTTGTCTGGAAAGCGCTTCGTCTTTCCCCAAGCGTTCCGCGGCGCAGCGACGCACCTCATAATCCGCATCCGCCAGCAGGCGGATTGCCGCTTCCCGGCTCCCGCGCGCGGCCACCTCGTAGCGGATACGCCAATCCGCATCGCCAACCAGCATGGAAAGGACCGACACAGGTACCCGTTCAATGGCATCCAGACGGACCCCGGGATCATCGTCCTGCAGCATTTTGACCAGAGCATCCACGCCGATGCGTTTGGCCACGACCCGCCGGACCTCCACATCGGCATCATGCATCATGAGCGGCAACAGGCCTTTGGGCAGACGCCGCACCACCTCCAGACGCACGTAATAATCCGCATCGTGCATCATGGCCGACAGGTTGCGGTCACCCAGCCGCGTGGCTACCCGGATACGCACTTCCCGATGCGGATCGTGGATCATCCGCAGCAGATAACGTTGTGGAAGCCGTTGCGCTACCGCCCAGCGCACGGTTTCGTCGGGATCGTTCATCAGCGCGGGCAGATGAAAAATATCCGCATAACGTACGGCGCAAGCCCGCACCTCAAAGTAGCCGTGTTGCAGATAATCCTTGGCGATCTGCGGATTCCAGCGAAAAAAGCGATCCACCCTTTTGGCGTAACGATCGTGCACACAGGCGTGCAACGGTTCGCACTTCAGATCCGGTATCGCGCGCTCCGCGCAGACATCACAAGAGATGGCGCAACCCTGCCAATCGATGGCCTCGTCGGGATCATTCATCCTCATCGTCGGCCTCTTTTTTTTGCAGGACTTCCAGCAGCACCCGCGCCTGTATTTTATCCGTCGGGTCCAGTTCGATGAGTTTGTCCATGATTTTGCTGCCCGTAGCCAGGTGACCCAGACGCAAGTGCAGGTAACCATAAGCTTTCAGCACGAACATATAAAAGCGTGCCCGCGGAGCATCAAAACTGCCAAAGTCCGCCTGCCGCTCCCTTACCTTGCGCCAGTCCGGATCGATACCCAATTCCGCGGCGCTGCGCTGCAGACAGATGCGGGCCGTAGCCAGCGCCTCGCTCAGTCGGCCTTTATAAAAATAAAATTTGTATAAACCCAGGTAAACGACCATGTGTTCTGGCGCGATGGCGATGGCATCCATCAGATGGTCCTCGGCGCGCACATCGTCCGCATAAGAGCGCGCCGCGAGATGCAGATGGCGTTCCGCCGCCTTCGGCAGGAGGCCTTCATAGTAACGGCGGTTCAACCATTCATCGTCCCAGATATTGCTCATGCCGCACCCCTATGCTTCACGGGGTTGAGCAGAGCCGCTTCGCACTCCTCACAACAGACATAACTGCTGTAAGCACGTGCGAGATGACGTTGCTCCCTGGCCGGTATGCGGGTAAATATCTCCGCACCGCGGAAATCGATATCGTCGAGATGCGGGGGGAGTGCTGCCGTATTCGCTGCGCAACGATGGATAGTCGTATTCGTATGATGAACGATCCAGGTTTCCATGTTTTTCTCCCTCTCCAATCTCTGCCATATCCGTACGGGGCATTATTACTTGGGCGTAAATGAAGTTCCGCAACCGCAACTGGCCGCCGCATTGGGATTGGTAAAGACCAGCCCGGTATTCATCAGGTTATCCTCGCAATCGACGACGACTCCGTTGAGAAAAGGGACACTCTTCTGTTCCAGCAGTACCTGAATGCCATTACTGGTGATGGCCACATCGCCGGGCTCCGCCGCGTCGACAATGCGAAAATCGTAAGAGAGGCCGGAACACCCGCCTGGCTTTACCGCAAGGCGGAAAGCGCTGGTGGCGTTGCCACCGCCAAAGGTGATCATCCGCTGGATAAAGCGTTCCGCTTTAGGCGTAAAGGTGAGTTCCATGACAGACTCCTAAGCGACGTAACGGGGATAGTTGTTATCAATGATGCAGGTGTCATCCACCGGGCAGACCGCCACACACTGGGGTTCATCGAAATAATTTATGCATTCAGTACACTTGGCCGGGTCGATAACAAAGGTGCCGTTCTTTTCGGAAATGGCCATATTCGGGCATTCCGGTTCACAGGCCGAACAACTGGTGCATTGGGAACTAACGATTTTAAAAGCCATGATGTTTCTCCTTTTCACAAAATGGGGGAGGATATCTCCCCCGATGACCTTACGCAGCTACATACGCCCCCTGCCGAATCTCCGCGTCTCCACGCTGACCATGGACAATGGTCCCGCTACGGATGTTATCGAGATAATCCCGATAGTAGGCAATGACCGACTGCTCGATATATTCAAAGGCGTAACGATCCACCGCATCGATTCCGGCCGCCTCCAACGAGGCTTTCGGACAGCCGCCGATCTTGGCGACAAAAACCGCCGTACAATCGTTGATGGCGCGGATGATGGTGGTTTCCAGGGCTTCCTCTTCGCCATAACCGCCCTGGCAATAGAGGTCCACGCGACGGTGGCCGACAAACTTCGCCCCGGACGCACTCGCCTCATAAATCTGAAACTCGGTGGCATGGCCGAAGTGCTCATTGACCCGCCCGCTGCCTTTCGTCGCCACCGCGATGAGAATTTTGACATCGGATTGCTCGCCGGCCAGGGTTTCCAGCTCCGCCCGCTTGGCGTCCGCCGTCGCCTGACGTTCCTGCTCCACCAGCGACTGATAGGCCTTGCGCGATTCGAGGTCATATTCCACATCCATCGCCATTACGGCTTCGGTCGTGAATTCTGCTGAACGATCTTCGCCCAGCAGACCCACCGCGTCCGCCCGGCATTGCCGACAGTGGCGCATCATGTTCATTTCGCCTTCGCAACTGTCCTGCAGGGCTTTGAGTTCCTGCGCGGTCGGGCCACGCTGGCCGTTCAGACCGAAAACCGTGCCATGTTCAGGGGCGGAAATCAGGGGCATGATATTGTGAAGGAAGGCGCCGCGGCTCTTGACTGCCCGGTTGACTTCGACCAGATGGTGATCATTGATGCCGGGGATCATGACCGAATTGATCTTGCAAAGAATGCCGCGCTCGGTCAGCATTTCCAGTCCCTGCATTTGCCGGTCGGTGAGTATCTGCGCCGCTTCACGCCCCTTGTACCGCTTGTTTTTGTAATAAATCCAGGGATAGATCTGTGCGCCTACATCCGCATCCACCATATTGATGGTGATGGTGACGTGGTCCACATTAAAACCGGCAATGGTATCCACATGGTCAGGGAGTGCCAGGCCGTTGGTGGACAGGCAGAGCTTGATATCCGGCGCTGTTTTCGAGATCAGTTCAAAGGTCTTGAAAGTTTTCTCGGGGTTGGCCAGGGGATCACCCGGACCGGCAATGCCCAACACGGTCATTTGCGGAATGGTGGAGGCCACGGCCAGCACCTTTTTGGCCGCTTGCTCCGGCGTCAGTTTTTCACTGACGACACCTGGCCGACTTTCGTTGGCGCAGTCATATTTACGGTTACAGTAATTGCATTGGATATTGCAGGCGGGCGCCACCGCGACATGCATGCGGGCGTAATGATGATGCGCTTCTTCGCTATAGCAGGGGTGATTCTTGACCTTTTCCCAGATTTCCGGTGCCAGATCTCCCTGCCCCGCTCCGGTGCCACAACTGGCCTTG
>NZ_JAAZTY010000149.1 GCF_018854775.1 Acidithiobacillus ferriphilus
CGGTCACCTTCCAGCTTGCCAACCACCGTGCCGGTGTGCAGGTGATCACCGCCTGACAGACGGAGCGCCTTGGCCAGCACGCGGAAGTGAATGCCGTGATGGGGATTGCGGTCCACCACCGCGTGCATGGCACGATGAATGTGCAACAGGACGCCGTTCTTCCGGCACCAACGCGCCAGACCGGTATTGGCACAGAAGCCCCCGGTGAGGAAGTCGTGCATGATGATGGGCATATTGAGTTCCTTGGCGAACTCTGCCCGTTCATACATTTCCTCGGGCGATGGCGCGGTAACGTTTAAATAGTGTCCTTTGCGCTCGCCCGTTTCGGCTTCGGCCGTGTGGATCGCATCGGCCACGAACAGAAACCGATCGCGCCAGCGCATGAAAGGCTGCGAGTTGACGTTCTCATCGTCCTTGGTGAAATCCAGGCCACCGCGCAGACACTCGTAGACTGCACGACCATAGTTCTTGGCGGATAGACCGAGTTTGGGCTTGATGGTGCAGCCGAGCATCGGCCGGCCATATTTGTTCATTTTGTCGCGCTCGACCTGGATACCGTGGGGCGGTCCATTGCAAGTCTTGACATAGGCGAGCGGGAATCGCACATCCTCCAGGCGCAGCGCACGCACGGCCTTGAAGCCGAACACGTTACCGACCAG
>NZ_JAAZTY010000015.1 GCF_018854775.1 Acidithiobacillus ferriphilus
GGCGGCGTGCTTAGGTTCGGTAGCCTGAGCGGCGCTGGCTGCCGCGCCTATTTGGCAGTGGCGGGCGGCTTCGACACGCCGCTCTATCTGGGCAGTCGCGCCACCTTCACGCTCGGCCAGTTCGGTGGTCACGCCGGGCGCACTCTGCGCACCGGTGATGTGCTGCATTTAGGTGCCAACCCGCAGTCTCAGTCTGGGCGACGCGTGGCGCCACAGGCTTTGCCGGCTTATACCGAGCATTGGGAAATCGCTGTGCGCTACGGGCCGCACGGCGCGCCGGATTTTTTTACCGACGCTGATGTGGCGATGTTCTTCGCCACCGACTGGGAGGTGCACTACAACTCCAACCGCACCGGAGTGCGTCTCATTGGCCCGCGGCCGCGCTGGGCGCGTAGCGACGGTGGCGAGGCCGGTTTGCATCCTTCGAATATTCACGACAATGCCTACGCCATCGGCGCGGTGGACTTCACCGGTGACATGCCGATTCTGCTCGGCCCGGACGGCCCAAGCTTGGGTGGCTTTGTCTGTCCCGCGGTGATTGTTGCTGCTGACCTATGGAAGATGGGCCAGTTGCGGCCAGGCAATACCGTACGCTTCGTGCCCGTTAGTCTGGAAGAAGCTACCCGCCTGGAATGCGCGCAAGACGCGGCGCTCGAAAACCTGTCCACTTTTCTGGACCCGCCGCTGGACGCAACACCGGCATTGGAATCACCTATCGTCGGCCGATATGACACGCCGCGACATCCGGTGGGAGTGGCCTATCGCGTAGCCGGCGATAAACACCTGCTGGTTGAATACGGACCGCTGGTACTGGATCTGGAGCTACGCTTTCGCGTCCATGCGCTGATGGAAAACCTGCGTATGCGCAACTTGCCCGGCGTTATCGACCTCACCCCAGGCATTAGATCGCTACAAATCCATTATGACAATCGCACGTTATCGCTGACAAAACTCCTTGCGGTGTTGCGCGGCGCCGAAGATGAATTGCCTGCCGTGGATCTCATGGAAGTGCCAACGCGCATCGTGCATTTGCCGCTGTCCTGGGACGATCCCGCCACCCGGTTGGCTATCGAGAAATATATGACAGGGGTACGCAGAGAGGCCCCCTGGTGTCCATCCAACATCGAGTTCATACGCCGTATCAACGGGTTGGACAGCATGGAAGATGTACGTCGAATCGTGTTCGACGCCAGCTATCTGGTGCTGGGTCTGGGCGATGTGTACCTTGGCGCGCCGGTGGCTACGCCACTGGACCCGCGTCACCGCCTGGTCACCACCAAATACAATCCAGCGCGCACCTGGACCCCGGAAAACGCTGTGGGTATCGGCGGTGCCTATATGTGTGTTTACGGTATGGAGGGGCCAGGCGGCTACCAGTTCGTAGGCCGCACCCTGCAGATGTGGAACCGCTGGCGGCAGACTGCGCAATTTACCGATGGTAAGCCTTGGCTCCTGCGTTTTTTCGACCAGATCCGTTTCTTCCCCGTCAGTACGACAGAGCTGGAAACCATCCGCACCGACTTCATGCACGGACGCTACCTTCTGGATATTCGTGAAGATACTTTTCGTATTGCGGATTATCGGCGTTTTGTAACCGACAATGCTGACGATATCGCCGCATTTCGGGATCGCCAGCGTCAGGCTTTCGCCGAGGAGCGCGAGCGCTGGACCCAATCTGGCCAAGCTAACTGGATCAGCGACGCAACGGTGGATGAGGACGCGGGTGACATGGATATGGATCTGACCGCCGGTGCGCACCCAGTGGTTAGCCCTATCGCCGGCAGCGTGTGGAGGATTCTGGTCAAAGCGGGTGAACGAGTACAGGCCAATGATCCGCTGATTATTTTAGAGTCCATGAAAATGGAGATGACCGTCGAGGCGCCTACCTCTGGTGTCATTGATCGTCTGCTCTGCCGCGAAGGCGAAGCGGTGAGTGCTGGACAGAACGTGCTGACACTGATGGAGATCTGAATGTCTAGTAGCCTGTATATACACAACTTGCGGTCAGCCTACCGCTCCGGGCAACTTACCCCGACGAGTTTGGTGGAGGAGTTGCTTGAGCGTTCTGCCCGCTATACGGATCATGCAATCTGGATCACTCCGCCGCAGCGTGAACATTTGCTCATGCGCACGCGGGAGTTGGAAGGCCAAGACATGGAGGGACTGCCGCTCTACGGGGTGCCTTTCGCCATCAAGGACAACATGGATCTGGTTGACGTACCTACTACCTGTGCCTGTCCTGACTTTGCCTATACGCCCAAGAACTCTGCTATGGTGGTGCAGAAGCTGATAGATGCCGGCGCTATCGCCATGGGTAAGACCAATCTCGACCAGTTTGCCACCGGCTTGAATGGCACACGCTCGCCCTATGGTGCCTGCCGCAACGCCTTCGCTCCGGACTACATCTCCGGTGGATCGAGTGCCGGATCGGCGGTGGCTGTAGCGCTGGGTCTGGCGAGTTTTTCATTGGGCACAGATACTGCCGGTTCTGGCCGCGTACCGGCGGCTTTCAACAATCTTGTTGGACTCAAACCGACCTGCGGCCTGCTGTCTACCTCCGGCGTAGTACCAGCCTGCCGTTCCCTAGACAGTGTATCGATATTCGCTCTGAGTGCGCAGGACGCCCAGCGGGTCTTTGCGGCTGCACTGGGGGAGGATACATCTGATCCTTATTCACGCACGATCCAGCCCCACGGTTTTGACTTTGGCCGTGCGCCGCGTTTTCGCTTCGGCGTGCCAGCGGCCAAGGACCTGAACTTTTTTGGGGACGACCAATACGGGCGTTTGTTCGACGCATCTGTGACGCGGCTCGAATCGCTGGGCGGCGAGCGCGTCGAACTGGACTTCGCCCCCTTCCTGGAAACCGCTCGTCTGCTTTACGGCGGCCCTTGGGTGGCTGAACGTTACCATGCCATCCGCAGTTTTATTAATACTTACCCCGATACATTATTTCCAGTCACCCGCGATATCACCCTGGGAGGAGCCAAGCCGCTGGCTGCAGATGCATTCGCCGCGCTTTACCGGTTACAGGAGCTCAAGCGAAAATGCGATTGCATTTGGCAGCAGGTGGATTGCGTTCTTACACCTACAGCAGGCACTATTTTTACCCGCGCCCAACTGCTGGCCGAACCCGTGGCTAGGAATACCGACCTGGGCTACTATACCAATTTCATGAATCTGCTGGATTACGCGGCAGTGGCGGTGCCGGCCGGATTCCGCGTTGACGGCCTGCCGTTCGGCGTCACGCTGTTTTCCCAAGCGCATCAGGATGTGCCGCTGCTACATCTGGCTGAGCGTTGGCAGTTGACAGACTCCGTGCCCAACGGCGCTGTGGAAACCATGCCGCCACCAGTGGAAATTGTGGCCGCAGCAGCGCCCAGCGGGCAGGTGCGGGTCGCGGTGGTCGGTGCCCACCTCAGCGGGCTACCGCTCAATCATCAAATCACTTCACGCGGTGGCCGGCTGATAAGCGACACCAGTACTGCCTCTTGCTATCGGCTATACGCCCTGACCGACGGCAAGCGTCCCGGGCTGATCCGCGTTGCCCATGGGGGTAAGGCGATCGGCTGCGAGGTGTGGGAGATGTCTGCCGCGGCCTTCGGATCCTTTGTCAACGGTATCCCCGCGCCGCTAGGCATCGGTACCGTCGAACTCTTCGATGGCAGCCATGTTAATGGGTTCATATGCGAGGGTGTTGGCATCGCCAATGCCGTAGACATCACGGATTTCAAAGGATGGCGTGCTTATCTGCGTTCCATACAGGGCTGAGGGGGGTATCTTGTTAAATTACAGCGTTAATAGCAGCCCCCGGCCCCCGGGGTCAGGGTATGCACTAAAACAAAGCGGAAAGCAGTTTTTTCGCGAGTATGCACCATATCGGTGCGCATACGGTATGGCTTTCCCAGATCGGCAGAAGTTGGCGCTTCGTGCGTCCGACTTTGTTGTTCGCTGAAAAAGTCCTTACGAGGATATTTTCGCAGTCTAGCATGTTAAATAGAATTAGAATGATAACACACAAAATGATCATTGGGCCGATATCTCCGTGCTGGCGAACGTCGCCTGAAAACACTAGCCCGCAAGTTGTGGCGCGGTATTTGCTATTATCTTCTAGTCATGGCGTTAGTGGTGGACTCCATGACTGTGAGTGACTCCCTAAGAAGTGCTTCGGGCGGCATAGCCGCCCAATTTTCTGGATGGTTTCATAGAAAATTATGGTAGACGATTTCTTTATATCGCGCCCTACGACACTTCGGAGTGGACGCAATATATTTTAGCGAGGTGAAAAAATTAAGTTGTGCTCTTGGGAAGGGAATCTCTCGCTGTCCTTCGTGGCTAGACAAGGCAACACCATGTTAAAGCGACAAGAGGCGGTCTTGCCCTTGGCCTTTCAACGGCCATTGTATCCAGAAGGTCCGGAGGTTTGTCATGGGATCATTCTCCATCCCCCGGGCGGGGTGGCCAATGACGATCAATTACATATCCATGTTGATCTCGCCAAAGATACCCACGTGTTGCTCACCAGTCCCGGAGCAACCAAGGTGTATCGTAGTACCACAAATGCATACCAGAGTATGGAAATTACGGTGGGTACTGATGCTTGTCTGGAATGGCTACCACAGGAGACCATACTTTTTGATGGTGCATATTGGCATCAGCAGTCGCGGATCGAGCTGGATGCAAAAGGCTTCTGGCTAGGCTGGGAAATTACCCGTTTTGGGCGAAGTGCCTCTGGTGAGAGATTTTCGCGGGGTTGCTGGAAATCAACGACAGAAGTATGGCGGAAAGGTCGCCCACTCTGGATAGACCGGCAGCGATTAGACGGAGGTAGCGGACTTCTGGGCTCGCCTTTTGGGTTGAATGGGAATGCCGTTATGGCCACGCTGGCTTGGGTAGGTGCGCCGGTTGATCGGGAGCTCGTTGAGGCGTGCAGGTTATGGTGGCGATCTCGGGACTGGGAAGGTGACGCGGGTGTGACTCGACTCGAATGTGGAATGACAGCGCGTTACCGGGGACCGTCTACGGCTAACGCACGAGCGTGGTTCGTGGCCATCTGGGATATCGTGCGCCGACAATTTTTGCATCGACCGGCTTGCTCACCGCGTGTCTGGAGCACCTGAATAAGAGGATTTTATGCATCTTACCCCGCAGGAAAAAGACAAGTTATTGATTTTTACAGCCGCTTTACTGGCTGAACGGCGTAAAGAACGCGGTCTCAAGCTCAATTATCCCGAAGCCGTTGCCTATATTTCTGCAGCGATTCTGGAGGGCGCCCGAGACGGCAAGTCTGTCAGTCAGTTGATGAGCGAAGGGAGCCAAGTATTGAAACGTGAAGAGGTTATGGACGGGGTGCCAGAGATGATTGCGGAAGTACAGGTAGAAGCTACCTTTCCGGATGGAACCAAACTAGTGACTGTTCATCTGCCTATCCGCTAGCCGCATTGGAAAGGATTGATTTGAAATGATTCCCGGTGAAATTATCAGTGCAGATGGTGCGATTGAACTGAACGTTGGACGCCCGCGCGTTGCTATGCAGGTTACCAACGTCGGTGATCGGCCGATACAGGTGGGTTCCCATTACCATTTTTACGAGGCCAACGCTGCCCTTACTTTTAATCGGGAAGTAGCATACGGAATGCGGCTGGACATCCCTGCGGGAACGGCTATTCGTTTCGAACCTGGTGACGAGCGGGCGGTGACGTTGATCCCCTATGGCGGGCTTCGTCAGGTTTTTGGTTTTAACGGATTCGTGAACGGTCCGCTGAAGGAAGCATAAAACTATGGCGCAAATGGATAGACGTGCGTATGCCGAGCATTACGGCCCCACTACAGGAGACCGCATGCGACTGGCTGACACGCAGCTCCTAATTCAGATCGAACGGGATCTGACCCATTATGGCGATGAAGTTAAATTTGGCGGCGGGAAGGTCATTCGTGACGGCATGGGACAATCTCCGATCACCCATGCGGATGGTGCCATGGACCTCGTCATCACCAATGCGGTTATTATTGACTGGTGGGGCATCATCAAGGCGGATGTCGGCATACGGTTGGGGCGTATTGCTGCCATTGGTAAAGCAGGTAATCCCTATACGCAGGAGGGTGTGACTATCATCATCGGACCCGGCACCGAAATCATTGCCGGTGAGGGAATGGTGCTTACTGCCGGCGGTGTTGATTCACACATACACTTTATTTGCCCGCAACTGATAGAAACGGCGCTGGCGTCAGGCATTACCACCATGATTGGAGGTGGTACCGGCCCTGCCGCGGGCACCAATGCGACGACCTGTACGCCCGGACCGTGGTATTTGCAACAAATGCTGCTTTCTGCCGAGGCCTTTCCCATGAACCTGGGTTTCTTGGGTAAAGGTAACTCTTCTCGCCCGGAGGGCCTGCGCGAGCAGATTGAAGCAGGAGCTATCGGTTTGAAGTTACACGAAGATTGGGGCACTACCCCAGCCGCTATTGATTGCTGTTTGACTGTTGCTGATGTCTACGACGTGCAAGTAGCCATACACACAGACACGCTGAATGAAGCCGGATTTGTCGAAAATACCATTAACGCTTTCAAAGGTCGTACCATTCATAGTTACCATACAGAAGGTGCCGGAGGAGGGCACGCTCCTGATATCATTAAAGTTTGCGGCGAATCTAATGTATTACCATCCTCCACCAATCCCACACGGCCCTACACGGTGAATACTGTGGAAGAGCACCTCGACATGCTCATGGTCTGTCACCATCTGGATCCTAGCATCGCTGAGGATCTCGCCTTTGCCGAATCCCGTATCCGTCGTGAGACCATCGCGGCCGAAGACATCCTGCACGATCTGGGCGCCATATCCATGATGGCCTCAGACTCTCAGGCTATGGGGCGAGTAGGGGAAGTGATCTTGCGCACCTGGCAAACAGCCCACAAGATGAAAGAGCAGCGCGGCAGCCTTCCGGGGGATCCGGCCACCCATGATAACCTGCGGGTGAAACGATACATCGCGAAGTACACGATTAACCCAGCACTCACCCACGGTATGGCGGATCACCTCGGCTCTATTGCAATTGGCAAACTGGCGGACCTCGTATTGTGGCGGCCCGCATTTTTTGGGGTTAAACCTGAGCTCGTACTCAAGGGTGGTATGATTGCCTGGGCACAGATGGGCGATACCAATGCAAGTATTCCTACTCCGCAACCTGTTTACGGACGTCCCATGTTTGCAGCGTTCGGAAAGGCTCTTCAGAATACTTCGATTACCTTTATGTCCCAGTTTGCCTGGGAAAACGGCATGGCCGGGCAATTAGGACTGCAGCGTAGCGTGCTGCCCGTACAGAACACCAGAGCCGTTGGCAAGCAGGATATGAAGAACAACGATGCCCTGCCACATCTTGAGGTGGATCCACAAAGCTACGCAGTCAGGGCAGACGGCGAATTGCTGACTTGTGATCCGGCAGTAGACTTACCACTTGCCCAACGCTACTTTTTGTTCTGATTATGCTGACGATTACTGCACGCGATCATTCCCAATCTGCCGACCGCCTTGATCTGGTCGGTATCCCGCTGGCCGCCGAGGAACGTGAACGCGCTCGCCACCGTTTGCTCATTCCCGGCGGAGAGCCGATTCAACTGCAACTGCCGCGCGGCACGGTCCTTCAGCCGGGTGATGTCCTGCTGACGGCTTCCGGCGAACCTGTGGTGCGCGTTTTGGCGCAGGATGAGGCCGTCTACACCATCCGCGCGGATCACCCACTGTCGCTACTGCGAGCGGCCTACCATCTGGGAAATCGCCACATAGCGATGGAAATCACCCAGGAATATTTACGAATCAAGCCAGACCATGTGTTACTGCATTTGTTAGAGGGGTTGGGTGGATTGCAGGTGATGTCCGAAATGACCCCCTTCCTGCCAGACGCTGGAGCCTATAGACACCATCATGCCTGAACTATATGGACCTTGTTGATGTCACCGCTCTGGGGAGATTGCTGCAATTGAGCAGCGCTGCGCTACCGGTGGGTGCGTTTGCGTATTCAGAAGGGTTGGAACATCTTGTGGAATCCGAGATTGTCCGAAAACCCGATGATCTCGCTGGCTGGCTCAGCGACTCACTGTGCTATGGTGCGATTCGCGTGGATGCCGCGATCGTCAAACGGGTATTCGACGCGCGAAAAAACGACGATATGGCAGGCCAACATTACTGGGATGCCTGGATTTCCGCGAGTAGGGAGAGCGAGGAGCTGCGTGAGCAGAGTTGGACCATGGGCCGAGCATTGTGGCGGATTGCGATGAATGTCCACGATGCACCGCTTTCAGAGAAACCGCTGGCTAATTTCACGGCAGTATATGCTGTGTTGACAGCGCAGTGGGGTATCCCCGTGCATGCAGCAATCGTTGCTTACCTGCACAGCTGGCTCAACAACCTGGTAACTGCAGGAGTAAAACTCATACCCATCGGCCAAATGAGTGGACAAAAAATTCTCTGGCAACTGCAAGATAGATTGGAAGACGCCGCATCATATGCACTAACTGTGACCGATGACGAACTCTATGTATGGGGTGCTGGCCAGTCGCTGGCTGCCATGAGCCATGAGTCCCAATACAGTAGACTCTTTCGGAGTTGATGTTAACACCTAACTTTACATTTTCTCGGCGACCATTCTGAAGGAGTTGCTATGGATGCTCTGCGCGTAGGTATAGCTGGACCGGTTGGGTCTGGGAAAACAGCACTGGTTGAGGCGCTGTGCAATTACTTGCGAGAGCGGTATGACATTGCGGTTGTGACTAACGATATTTACACGCGGGAAGATGCCGAGTTTCTGGTTCGTCATGGGGCGTTGGACGCTGATCGTATCGTTGGGGTGGAAACGGGCGGATGTCCGCACACCGCGATACGCGAAGATGCTTCCATGAATATGGCGGCATTAGAGGACTTGGAAATACGCTTTCCAGGCGTCCAGTTGCTGTTCGTGGAGAGTGGCGGTGATAATTTGGCCGCAATGTTCAGTCCGGAGTTAGTGGATCTGAGTATTTACGTCATTGATGTCGCCGCTGGAGACAAAATACCCAGAAAAGGTGGCCCTGGGATCACACGCTCTGACCTCTTAGTCATCAACAAGATTGATCTGGCGCCCTACGTCGGGGCAAGCCTGGAGACAATGGAGCGCGATGCGCGGCTTATGCGTGGGGACCGCCCTTTTCTATTTAGCAATCTTAAAACCGGTATTGGGCTTGCACAGATAGCAGCTTACATATCTGAGCGCATCCGGTAGTCGCTGTTTGAGGGATCGCGTTGCTCCTAGAAACCCGCTGCACTGTGTCTATAAGGATCGACAAACCTCTTCTGCGCCTCAGTCCGAGAAGTCATTTCCTGGTTCCGCTTTGTCACCTGAGCCAGAACTCGGCTGTTTCAATGGTAATGCACCCTAACGGTTCAGATTGCATGGTAATGCACCACCATGATGCAACGGACAAGAAAAACTAGCATGGTTATGATGAAAAGTATCTTGCATTCAATGGGATAGTTGTTGCTACTAAGCTGGCACCATATTTGCCTAACCTCCAGTGATGTTAAAGCTGACACCAATAGGAGACTGGCATTTATGTGTACCCGCAGAAAACGCATACGAAAATCAGTAAAGTTCCTTGCTTTTGGGTTGCTGGCAAGCAGCGCGACCGCCTATGCAGCAAGTGGCGACCTCGGTGGTGGATTTAATATATCTGGTTATGTTGCTCCAACCTACATCTATAGCCAAGACCAAAACATCAGCTCCTTTTACTTAGGCACAACAGCGCCAGGCCCGTACGAATATTATTCAACCAATTTAGGTGCCATCGGTGGAGTTCAACTGAACGTATCAAAAACATTCAAAGATGGCAGTGGCATCTACTTAAGCTTTATGCCAAATATGGGTTATAACAAACCAATACAAAAAGCCCAATTTAAGGTTCCATTAAGTGATCATTGGACATTAACAGGCGGCCAAGTCATTGCATGGGATGGGTATGAAAGTTCCTACGCCCCCACCCTATTAACAGTCACCCAAAGTCTCGCCTATGACTATATTGAACCCGGTTACTACACTGGCCTTGGCGCGGAATATATTGCCGGACATTATTCAGCAAAATTCATGGTAGGGAATTTCAATACAGCTTTCAACGCTAGTTCAAAGACTCCCAGCTTTCAATATTATCTAGGATACAGTCCCAGCTCCTCGCCATGGAGTTTTTGGCTTTATGGAGCCGTCGCAGATACCAACACCACACCCGCTCCAGGACCCACGTACAATTTGATTTATAACGATCTCGACGGCCAATATGCCAGTGGTCCGATTACGTTGGGCTGGGAATTATTCCTTGAGAACGCGTCTGGAGGAGCTGTAAACGGTGGTACCGGACAAGCTTGGGGTACGGAGTTGCTGGGAAACTACAAGCTTACCGACGCGGCGAGCGTGACACTACGTTACGACTATTTCAATGACACCAAAAATGGCGGACTAGCCTCTGTTACCGGTTCGCCAGGCGCTTATAACTACCAAGGTGGATTCGCGCCAAACCCGAACGATCCAAACCGTGGTCCAGTACGCCAAGAACTCACTGTGGCGGGCCTTTACCAGTTTACTCCGGAGCTGCTCGGTAAGATTGAATATCGTTATGATTGGTCTGATCACAAAACATTTGGCCTATACCAAAATGCTGCGGATGCGGCTGGTGGAAATCTTTATGGGTTATCTAACCACAGCAGTCTTGTGGGAGTTCAAATGGTTTACAGCTTCTAATTTGTGTTTATTTGTTGTGATACCGCGTGGTGCGGGACTAGCTGAAACTTAGGGTCCTTATCTCGGTTGTGACACGTAGATAAAATTAACGCAAATAAATTATGGAGAATGATGATATGGTTTCTGATGTTAAAAACATCAAGACATCCCGATCAAAACGGGTATTCGGTGGGCTGGTCAATAATCCTGTACTAGAGGACTATTCTCTTCGCTACGCACCATCCAGCTTTAGAACATGGTCAGAATATGGCGTTGCCATGGCTGCTTTGGGAGGTATAGCCTATATGGCTGACCAGGCCATAGGCGGATCTCTGGCAATTCAGTTTGGTTTCACTAACGCCTTCTGGGGGATATTGACGGCAGCGCTCATTATTTTTCTTACCGGGATTCCAATCGCTTATTATTCAGCAAAATATAACGTGGATGTCGACTTGCTGACACGTGGAGCCGGCTTTGGATATATGGGGTCAACTATTACCTCCGTAATCTATGCGTCATTTACGTTTATATTTTTCGCTCTAGAAGGGTCCGTAATGTCACAGGCGTTCAACATCTTTTTTGGTGTTCCGCTTGCAGTTGCTTACGTTATATCATCTTTAGTCATAATTCCGCTGGTTGTATTCGGCATGACCTTGCTTTCTGTTTTGCAGAAGTGGACGCAACCTATCTGGATTACGCTCTTGATTATTCCCGTTCTCGCGGTATTGATTAAAGATCCTTCTAGTATTTCGAACTGGATGCAGTTTGCTGGAAAATCGCCTAGTGGTGCGGGATTCAATCCCCTGCTTTACGGGACTGCGGCGGGGATCGCTCTTTCTCTCATTGCACAAATTGGCGAGCAGGCAGATTATCTTCGCTTCATGCCGGCGAAGAAAAAGGGTCGGGAGTGGATGTGGTGGTTGGCCGTGATGGCAGCTGGCCCCGGTTGGGTGCTTCTTGGAGCCAGCAAGCAGCTGATGGGCTCTTTCTTCTCTTCTGTGGCGGTTACGCACGGTACACCACTGGCTACTGCGAACCAGCCTGTGCATATGTATATTGCGAGTTTTGGTTACGTTTTCCCTAGTGCTGCGGTAGCGTTGACTGTGGCAGCCTCGTTTATCTTTTTGTCGCAGATAAAGATTAATGTAACCAATGCCTATTCGGGATCTTTATCATGGTCTAATTTCTTTTCTCGCATCCTTCATGTGCATCCCGGACGCGTTATCTATATCTTCTTCAATGTTGGGATAGCGCTTGCGTTGATGGAAGGAAATATGTTCTCCATCCTGGGCACTATTCTTGGATTTTATTCCAATGTTGCAGTTGCGTGGATTGGTGCCGTTGTTGCCGACCTTGTTATCAATAAACCCATTTTGAAGCTGAGCCCTTCCTATGTAGAATTCAAACGTGCACATCTTTATAACTTCAATCCTGTTGGTTTTGGATCGATGGTCATTGCGTCTATTATTTCTGTGGCCGCGTTTTTTGGAGCGTTTGGAGCATATGCAGCGGCATTCAGTGCATTCATAGCGCTTTTCGTAGCATTTATTTGCTCTCCGATCATCGCGATACTAACTAAGGGTAAATATTACCTTGCACGTGACGCGCAGTATCATGCGGGAACACATCATGATATTTTGACTTGCTCTTCCTGCGGTTTTGAGTATGAAAAAGAGGACATGGCGTGCTGTCCTCATCACGAGGGGCCAATTTGCTCTTTGTGCTGTAGCCTGGATTCGACATGTGGAGATGTCTGTAAGTCTGAAATTAAAGGCGTTCCTGTTAAGTCCATTTCTTGCTGACTGTCTGTCATCTTTGTGAGGAAATAGTTATGCCTGAAACGCTAATATCTGTTGACCTGCGCCAGTCGCCATATGAAAACGAGCAAGTTCACAATCGTTGGCATCCTGATATCCCAATGGCGGTGTGGGTCAAACCTGGAGACGAGTTTATCCTAGAGACCTACGATTGGACTGGGGGCTACATTAAGAACGACGATAGTGCGGACGATGTGCGTGATATTGATCTTAGCACTGTGCATTTTCTTTCTGGCCCCGTGGGAGTGAAGGATGCCGAACCTGGCGATCTACTTGTGGTGGACTTGCTTGACATCGGCGCTAAATCCGACAGTTTGTGGGGTTTCAACGGCTTCTTCAGCAAGAAGAACGGAGGTGGATTTCTCACTGAGCATTTTCCCAAGGCGCAGAAGTCTATTTGGGATTTTCACGGCATGTTCACTAGTTCGCGCCACGTTCCGGGAGTGAGCTATGCGGGCCTGATCCACCCGGGCCTGATCGGCTGCCTGCCGGATAAGAAGATGCTTGACATATGGAACGAGCGGGAGGTTGGCTTCATCGCCACCAAACCGGACCGCGTTCCACCGCTGGCCAATCCGCCGTTCGCCAAGACCGCCCACATGGGAAAGCTCAAGGGTGAGTCACGCGACAAGGCGGCCGCCGAGGGCGCGCGCACCGTGCCGCCGCGCGAGCACGGAGGCAACTGCGACATCAAGGATCTGTCGCGCGGGTCCAAGATATTCTTCCCCGTTTACGTGGATGGTGCCGGTCTGTCAGTTGGGGATCTCCACTTTAGTCAGGGCGACGGCGAGATCACCTTCTGCGGTGCCATCGAGATGGCAGGTTGGGTGCATTTGCGTGTGAACCTGATCAAGGGTGGTATGGCCAAGTACGGCATTCAGAACCCCATCTTCAAGCCCAGCCCGATCACCCCAACCTACAAGGATTACCTGATATTCGAAGGCATCTCCGTCGACGAGCAGGGCCAGCAACACTACCTTGACGTGCATGTGGCCTATCGTCAGGCTTGTTTGAACGCTATTGAGTATCTAAAGAAGTTCGGTTATTCAGGGGCGCAAGCCTACTCCATCCTTGGCACAGCGCCGGTGCAGGGACATATCAGCGGCGTGGTAGACATACCCAACGCCTGCGCCACGCTGTGGCTGCCCACTGAGATCTTCGAGTTCGACATCAACCCCAGCGCCGCAGGCCCGGTCAAGCACATCGCCGGCGGGGTGGACCTGCCGCTTTCCGAAGATTGATCTACCCTGGCCCGGGCCGCGCAGTAGACGTGCGGTTCTGGCTACACCCGCTCGGAGCATTCCATGCCGACTTACGAATATCAGTGCGACAACTGCGGTATCTTCGATACGCTTCGCCCCATGGCGCAGCGCAACACTAGTTGCAATTGCCCAGTTTGCGGTCGGGAGGCTTACCGTGTCATCGCATCGGCGCCGGCTATGTCATCCCTGTCGACAAGCGTGCGTATAGGCCATGCTACCAACGAGCGCGCGTCACACGCGCCTATGACTAGCGGCGAGTATCGCGCCCATAAGCATCCGCCAGGCTGCGGTTGCTGTGGCACCGGCTCCAAGACCACGTTGTGCGCGGCCGATGGTACCAAGGGATTCCCCACCAAACGCCCATGGATGATTAGCCACTGAGCCCTAGGAAACAAAGACAAAGGAGACATTGTGCGTCACGGAGATATTTCCAGCAGCAAAGACACGGTCGGCGTCGCCGTCGTCAACTACAAGATGCCGCGCCTGCATACCAAGGCCGAAGTTTTGGACAATGCCCGCAAGATCGCGGATATGGTCGTGGGCATGAAGCAGGGCCTGCCGGGCATGGACCTCGTCATTTTCCCCGAGTACAGCACCCACGGGATCATGTACGACCCGAAGGAAATGTATGAAACGGCCTCTACCGTTCCGGGCGAAGAGACAGAAATCTTTGCCGCCGCCTGCCGCAAGGTAAAGACGTGGGGCGTGTTCTCCCTGACGGGCGAACGTCACGAAGGGCACCCGAACAAGGCACCGTACAACACGTTGATTCTAATCAACGATCAGGGAGAAATCGTACAGAAGTACCGCAAGATCATGCCTTGGTGCCCGATTGAAGGCTGGTATCCCGGTGGCAAGACCTACGTTAGCGAGGGTCCCAAGGGAATGATAGTCAGCCTGATCATCTGCGACGATGGTAACTATCCTGAAATCTGGCGCGATTGTGCCATGAAGGGCGCCGAACTGATCGTTCGTTGCCAGGGTTATATGTATCCGGCCAAGGATCAGCAGGTGATGGTCGCAAAAGCCATGGCCTGGATGAACAACACTTATGTCGCCGTTGCCAATGCCACGGGCTTTGATGGTGTGTATTCCTATTTCGGCCATTCGGCCATCGTCGGGTTTGACGGCCGCACGCTGGGCGAGTGTGGCGAAGAGGAATACGGCATCCAGTACGCAGAGTTGTCCGTTTCCCAGATTCGTGATGCACGCAAGAACTGGCAGAGCCAGAACCACCTGTACAAGCTGCTGCACCGCGGCTACACCGGCATGATCAATTCCGGCGACGACATGAACGGCGCAGGGGAATGCCCTTACGAGTTCTACAAAACCTGGATCACCGATCCGGCAAAGGCGCGTGAAAACGTTGAGAAGATCACGCGCTCGACACCCGGCACCGCTGAATGCCCGATCCAGGGTATCCCGAGCGAGCAGGATATGGGTGGTCACAAATGAAACAGAACCTGATTAGCACGATCATTCCGCTGCGCGGAGCCAGTGCTCGGGTCGGGGTCTTATGTTGCCGGCTGCACGAAGCAAACTCATGGGTAACGTGGCCAGGTTAAAACGGCGGTTGAAGCGGTAAGTCATGGTGGAGAGATAACGTTGCGCATATTTCCGAAACTTAAAAGGCATGATAAGCACCGGACAGGCCTGTTTTGAGATTGCCCAGCACGGTATTGATCCACTAGAAACGGGGGCACCGTTTTTCAGATCATGCTCATCAGGCCATTGGAATACAGCCCGGATGGCTACCCACACAACACGGGCTTGATTACTGATGCCGAAGGTACGATTTGCCTGAAATATCGCAGGCTCTGACTTGTGGTCGAGTCAGCATGCGGGTTTGGCCAGACCGTTCGGTCGTCATCAGGCCCTGCGGCACTATGTTCAGGATGTCTCTTCGTTTCGATAACCCCGAATGCTTATGTCCGTTTCCATGAAGACCACTACGGCTAATTTTTTTCCTCAAAAATCGGAAGCGGACTCAATCACGTCGTCTCAGTCCTTTGAGGACGTTCGACATTTATTAAATTTGTATCTGATTGCGCTTTGGGGGCAGCCATTCAATCTGGTTGGATTGACATCCCAGCCGGATTCGACGGCATCGGTCCGCCCGAATATCGATCAGACATTCATTCGTCTTCCGTCGTCGCTGTCCCCACAGGGCACGGTGACGGCGCGGAGAGTCTATATTGCGGCTGCGGTTCATGCGGCCGCACATCGCATGTATAGCCAGCCGTTGAACCCGGAATCACTGAATGCGCGTCAGAGGCATTTGATTGAACTAGTTGAGGACGCTCGGGTCGAGCACCTCGCCTTTTCACTCTTCCCGGGGTTGCGTCGGCTCTGGTTGGGTTTGCACCCACCCGTACCGCCGAACCCTACCCCCTTTGCGACACTCGTGTGGCGTCTTTCCCGCGGACTGCTTAAGTTGGAATGGTCCACCGACGATGACTTCCTGGTTCGCAAGGCGGTGATGCTCTTTCAGGAGCGGTACGCCGAAATTGAGGATCCAAGGATGGCCCGCGAAATCGGATTGCGTTTGGCACACGACATCGGCCAGATGCGCTTGTCGATGGACGAGGGTAGCATGCCGCCGATGGCCGTCTACCGAGATGACAATCAGCATCTCTGGTATGAGGAGCACCCTTTGCCAGAGGATGAGCGGTCTGCCGAAGAAATCACGCAGGGCGAACAGCCGGGCGCGCAGTTCGAGGAGGCTTCCGAGGGGCGGCAATTGGCCTTCACCGAAGTACCCTTGTCGGCAATAAACACAGAGGCTGGCTATCAAATCGAGGAGGTCGCGGAGAGTGCACAACTGACTTTTTTCCGGACACGGGAAGATGAGGAGGAGTATCGATTCAGTTATCCGGAGTGGTTTGCCCGACTGGGTATCGAACGGGAAAACTGGTGCTCTGTGCTCGAACGAAGTGCGGTTGAAGGCGATATAGATTGGGCGCCGGCTGTTCTTTCTGCCAACTGCCAGCTACTGGCCAATCTGCGTCGTGTGGTCGGCGCCTTGCGCAGTCGGCATCGAGTGCGCCTTCGCAAGCAGGAAGCAGGGGATGAACTGGATCTGGATGCGGCGCTGAGATCGCTGGCGGATATTCGGAACGGGCGAGAACCGGATCCAAGAGTGTTCATTCGCATGCGGTCGCAGGAGGACCAAGTCCTGGCGTTGTCATTGCTACTTGACCTTTCCGAGTCGGTGAATACCCTCGATCCAATCAGCAGGCGCCCCATTCTGGATCTGGCCCGCGAGGCGGTTCTGCTGCTGGCTGAGACGGCGATGGATCTGGGTTCCGCTTTGTCTCTGGCAGGGTTCCACTCTCAAGGGCGCCATCAGGTGGATTATCTGAGTGTCAAGGGCTTTGATGAGCCCTTTGATGCTGAGGCTAAGTCCCGCCTTGCAGGGCTAGAGGGGCGCTATTCCACACGTATGGGCGCAGCCATCCGGCATGCGACTTGGTCGTTGCTCACCCAAGGCGCGCACAATCGGGTGATGTTGATCGTGACCGACGGCGAGCCTTCGGATATTGATGTTTTCGACCCCGAACATCTGCTGCTGGATACACGCCATGCCGTGATCGAGGCGCGTCAACGTGGTGTGCAGATTTTTTGCGTCAGTCTCGATCTGGGCGCTGATCGATATGTTGAACACATTTTTGGTGCGGGACATTTTCTGGTTCTGGATAACCTCCGGCACTTGCCCGAACGGTTGTCTCGGTTGTTCCTGCGTTTGGTGAGCAAGAAGTTCTAACTCGATTGGATATAGTGGATGAGGAGGATTTTATGGGGAAGAAAGTACAGAGCTATACGGCTGGGTTTCGGGTCGAAGCGGTCAAGCTGGTATTGCCTCGATGCGGATGGAGCGGGATTTTGTAAAAGCGCCGCTGCGTACTTTACTTTGCCAGGGAATCGCTGCAAGGTGCGTGCTCATGAAAGCGCGGCGAAGCCAATACCCCATAACGGTCATGGCCAGAGTGCACGGTACATTGGCGGTACAGCAGCCATGCCAACGCGACACAATGGAAAACGTTATAAACCTAATGAAAATAATAGGATGGAATAAGTGTGCACGAACACGCCCAATTCGCAACAATATAACTTTTTGAAATATAACAAAACTGAAAATCCTCGTGTCGGCGGTTCGATTCCGTCCCTGGGCACCATCTAAAACAGTAAGTTGCATCACAAAAATCCATCATAAAAACCATTGGCACAGGCGGGTGGCACAGTAAAACCCTTCCGGATCGGTGGATCAGGAATCCATGTGTCGGTGCAAAACCCCTATTACCTTGTCCGTAAACCATCAGAACAAGGCGGGTGAATGGCGAGCATCAATCGTCGTGGCAAGCATGGAAAGTAATCGCTCGACGAGAAACAATGCATCCACGGGCCACCGTCATTCTCCTCGCACAACTCGTCAGCCCTACTCGGAAAGACGATTCTGAGTTGGATCTCTCGGTAGCGCTGTTCGGTTGGATGGATTCGGAAATCCTGATTTTTCTGTGAGAATCGATCCGTTGCCCGACTCTGGGTGAGTGCAGTTACCTGCAAGCAGCAACTGACCCCGAGATGCGGGCTCAGCGCATGCTGGTCCGTAATGCCGGCGGCTTTCGTCGGACCGCCATAGTGACGGCAGTATCATCTGGTCACCAGACATAAGAAAGCCCCTAGGGATCAGCATACCCCCAAGATGGAAGGGAGTGCTTACTGCCAAGGGGCGGATGCACTTATGATAACTAGAGTTATGGCGCATATCAACCCACTCCGAAGGACAAGACATCATGGGAAAGGGTGCTTTTGCGCAGGTTCGTCTTGGCCGTATCCCAAGCCGAAAAGTGGTCAGATCCCTGGCGTAGGGCATTTTCCCGTTGGACCAGTATTTCTCCGCCGTCGCAGGGTGGCGAAGGAATGCAGGCAGGTCAGTTCACGTCGCCCGACATCGTCATTGAACCCGCCTGGAAGGTGAGCCTGGTTTACGGCATGCCCTGCGCCATTTACCACCAACTGCCTGCGGCGTACTACCTGGCCAGTCGTTTCCGGGAAGATTATGAAGCGGCCGTACTGCACGCCATCAACGGGGGCGGACAAAATATGTCCCGCGCGCTGTTGACGGGTGCGCTCGTGGGCGCCCAGGTAGGTCTGGAGGGAATTCCCCATCGTTTCATCACCGGGCTGCGTGACGCCCAGCGCTATCAGGCGCTGGCTGCAGAACTGGAGCAATGGGCGGTCAGGCAGGAAACGCTTTAACCTTGGGATAGAGTAGAGGGCGTGGCAGACCCGACTGAAAACCAGTCATTGGGCAACCAAGAACGCCCGCAAAAGGGCTTCTGTAGCAAGTCAGGGAGACTATGACCATGTGCACACTATCGGAGTTACGCTCTCCAGGAGGTTTCCAGGCAGGCGGTGAAGACCATGCGGAACAGCGCAGCATGACCGAGATCCCGAACGCGTCACATTGACCAGATCTAGACTTATGCCATGAATTGTTTTTATAATGAATCTAAGGGACGGCTCTGTTTATTTGGGAGGGGATATGGGAAAGAGTGCAAAGCTATATGATCATCGTCAGTATAGGCAGGTCATTGCTCGTGCGGTTCTGGCGGTAGGTATCTGTCTGGGCGGCATCGAGGTGGCATTCGCGTTTGGCGGCGAGTTCCCGTTGAAGGTTCCAGTGCCGGCAAACAACCCGATGACACCCGCAAAAATCGCGCTTGGTAAGCAACTGTTTTTTGATCCACGACTATCCCTTACCGGCGATGTATCCTGTGAAACCTGTCACAACGTCATGGGCAATGGCAGTGACGGTTTGCCCCTTGCGTTCGGGGTGCTTGGCCGGGTGGACACGCCTCGCCATGCGCCATCGGTCTTTAATGCCGCCTTCAATACCGTGCAGTTCTGGGATGGTCGTGCGAATAGCCTGGAGGCCCAGGCCAAAGGTCCCATCCTCAACCATGTGGAAATGGGAATGCCAAATGCAGCGGACCTGGTCAAGCGCTTGCAAGAGATACCCGGATATCGCGATGAATTTACTAAGGTATTCGGCGACAAGAATCCTATCACCTTCGAGCACGTTGCACAGGCCATCGCCACTTATGAACGTACACTGGTAACACCAGGCAGTCCGTATGATCGTTACGTCAAAGGCGATAAGGCGGCGCTTAGCAGCAGCGCCATAGCAGGCATGAAAACAATCCGGTCGTTCGGATGTGAGTCGTGCCACGCCGGACCGATGTTTGACAACCCCGGTACGCCCATGGGAACTGGGTGGTTCCAGAAATTCCCGGTGCAGCCGCACAATCCGGTCTGTGCCAAATATGTACAGAAATATCATCTCATGGATGATCCAGGTCGTTTCGACGTGACCCACAAAGCGGCAGACATGCATGTATTCAAGGTTCCCAGTTGGCGCAATGTTGCCCTGGAAGCGCCCTATTTCCACAACGGCTCCGTGGGGACTCTGCAGACTGCAGTGCGAGTCATGGCAGCGTGCCAGTTGGGTCTGACGGTCACGAACAAGCAGGTGAGCGATATTGTTTCCTTTTTGGACAGCCTCACGGGCAAGTTTCCCAAAGAGACCATGCCAACCCTTCCAGAGACGCCTAACACCAGCATTATGATGAATGTTTCTCGGTTGGAAAAAGTTGCAGTGGAAAAGACGAAGAAGTAAGTTTTACGCGGTGCTCGGTAACTCTCATCGGTTAGAGAATAGCCAATGGTACGGATAACATATTAGCACCCGGTTGTGTGCGAATTAATCAGGGGATCACTCTTTGACCAAGCAGTCTACTACCAGAATTGCCGGACCGTCACGAATCAGTTCGGTAGTAAACTTTCTTGGTTCAATGAGGTTGGCTGTTAGTCTGCTGGTGTTATTGGCGATTGCCTCTGTTATTGGGACGATTTTGAATCAGCAACAACCCTACGAGGACTATGCATTAAAGTTTGGCCCGTTCTGGTTTGATGTTTTTCGCGATCTTGGTTTATACAATGTTTACCGGACGAATTGGTATCTGGCTATTGTGGGTTTTCTCGTCTTGTCCACCAGCACCTGCCTGATCCGAAATACACCGCGTATGATCAGGGAAATGCGCGAGCCGGATACGGCCATGGCATCGGCATATGACCCGCAGGGTATGGCCAATAAGACGGAAATCGTTTCGTCGTTGCCCATGGACTCTGCGACACAAATGGTGGTGGCCGTTCTGCGTGGACGCGGCTATCGACCGAAGCTGCACGACCGTGGTGACGGCGGTATGGTCATTCTTGGCCGCAAGGGTCGCTATAGCCGCATTGGCTATATCTTAACGCATGCGGCGATTATCGTGTTTTGTGCGGCAGCCCTTTATAACGCGGATATTCCCGTGAAACTGGCCATGCTGACAGGTTCCACGCAACCGGAAAACAACTTTCACATTCCGCTGTCGAAAG
>NZ_JAAZTY010000150.1 GCF_018854775.1 Acidithiobacillus ferriphilus
ATAGTTCTTGGCGGATAGACCGAGTTTGGGCTTGATGGTGCAGCCGAGCATCGGCCGGCCATATTTGTTCATTTTGTCGCGCTCGACCTGGATACCGTGGGGCGGTCCATTGCAAGTCTTGACATAGGCGAGCGGGAATCGCACATCCTCCAGGCGCAGCGCACGCACGGCCTTGAAGCCGAACACGTTACCGACCAGGGAGGTGAAGACGTTGACCACGGACCCCTCTTCAAACAAATCTATGGGATAGGCAACGAACGCGTAAAAACAGGTGTCATCGCCCGGCACATCTTCAATGCGATAGGCGCGGCCTTTGTAGTAATCCATGTCGGTCAACAAATCGGTCCACACCGTGGTCCATGTGCCGGTAGAAGACTCGGCGGCTACCGCGGCGGCG
>NZ_JAAZTY010000151.1 GCF_018854775.1 Acidithiobacillus ferriphilus
TGGAAGGTAAACGGTATGCCTACTGGTGGGTGGACGGCGTCTATACCAATCTACGTGCGGAGGAGGATCCGCGCATCTGCCTGCTGGTGATTATTGGCGTGACGGCGGACGGGAAGAAGGAACTGGTCAGTGTCAGCGATGGCCTGCGCGAATCCAAGGCCTCCTGGCTGGAGGTTCTGCGCGACCTGCAGGCTCGTGTGTCACCGCCGGATGTAAGTTGATACAGAGCGCCGATTGAAAACTGATACACCGATTTAAGAAAATGGCCGGATTTTGAGGTTGGCCGTGATCACAGACGAGGTGTATGTGGAGATTGAATTATTGAGAAAGCACGGCATGAGCCTGCGCAAGATTGCCGAAGAAGTAGGGTGCGCGGTGAACACCGTACGCAGCCACCTGGCAGCAGAGACATGGCCGCATTACCAGCGCAACACACAGCGCGTGACCAAGCTGTCAGCGTTTGTGGATTACTTGTGCGAACGCCAGGCAGCCGCCCATCCGGCATGGATACCGGCGACGGTATTGCTGCGCGAGATCAAAGCTCTGGGCTATCTCGGCAGTCACAGCCAGCTACGCGCCTATATGCACTGCCTCAAACCGACACTGCCGGTAGAGCCGGTAGTGCGGTTCGAGACCGCGCCGGGCGAGCAGACGCAAGTCGACTGGGTCGAGTTTCGCCACGGCCACAACCCGCTCTACGCCTTCTGCGCCACACTCGGCTACAGCCGCGTGAGCTTTGTCGAGTTCGTCACCGACATGAAAGTGGAGACGCTGATCGCCTGCCACCAGCACGCCTTCGATGCGTTTGGCGGCGTCACCCTGCGCATTCTGTACGACAACATGAAGACCGTGGTGATCGAGCGTGATGCCATGGGTGACGGCGCACATCGCTTCCACGCCGGATTTCTCGATTACGCCCGCCACTGTGGCTTTGTGATCAAGCTGTGCCGCCCGTATCGAGCCAAGACCAAGGGTAAGGTCGAGCGCTTCAACGGCTATTTGCGGCGCTCGTTTTACGTGCCCCTGGTGGCGCAGCTCAAACAGGCCGGACTGACCCTGGATGCGGTCACCGCCAATGCCCAGGTGCGGCGCTGGCTAAAGGACATCGCCAATGAACGCATCCATGGCACGACACAAATGCGCCCCGCCCAACGCTTGCCGGAAGAATGCCTGCAACCGCTACCCAGCCCCTGGCGTGGCGACATCCGGGCGGCGCGCCCCCAGCGCGAGGTCGCTGTCGAGGTAACAGCGCGTCCCGTGGTGGTCATCGAGCGGATTGCCCAGGTGTTGCCAGCGCAACACCCCCTGGCGGTGTACGAGCGGCTTCTTGATCAAATCCGTAATGAGCCGGGGGTAGCGGTATGAACCTCCAACACGAAAGAATGCTGGCACTGTGTGAATCGCTCAACCTGCCGTTTGTGGCGCAGGGGTACCCGCTGGCCGCGCAGGATGCCGCACAGCAGGAAACCGCCTATAGCGACTTCCTGGAGGGGTTGCTGCGGGCCGAGGCGGCGGGACGCAACGTGAGAAAGCAGACCATGCTTACGCGCCTGGCGGGCTTCCCGGCGATCAAGACGCTGGACGACTTCGATTATGAATTTGCCCAAGGGGTGAAGCGCAGCCAGATTGAGGAGCTGGCCGGGCTGGGGTTTGTGGAGCGCAATGAGAATGTGGTGCTCGTCGGCCCCTCGGGGGTGGGCAAGACCCACTTGGCGATAGCCTTGGGTTACCGGGCAGCGCAGGCCGGCATCAAGACACGCTTTACCACTGCCGCCGATCTGTTGCTGACCCTGACCACCGCGCACCTCCAAAACCAGCTGAAGGGCGTCATGCATCGGGCCATCAACAGCTATCGCCTGCTGATCATTGATGAAATCGGCTATCTGCCGATGAACCGCGAGCAGGCCAACCTGTTCTTCCAGGTGATCGCGGCGCGTTATGAAAAAGGCAGCTTGATCGTCACCAGCAACCTGCCGTTCGGCCAATGGGATGCGACCTTCGCCGAGGATGCCACGCTGACTGCTGCGCTGCTCGATCGTCTGCTGCACCACGCACGCATCGTGCCGATTGCAGGTGAAAGCTACCGCCTCAAAAATCAGCGTGCGGCGGGAATGGTAAAGGCTAAGCGGG
>NZ_JAAZTY010000152.1 GCF_018854775.1 Acidithiobacillus ferriphilus
CACCGCCGGTACAAGACTCCGCCAGGGCGAGGCGGGTGTCCCGCGCACGGGCGTGCTGGAGTAAGGACCACTCCGGCGGTGCCATGTGCAGTGATATGGCGCACGGTGTTCCGGCCTCGACCCAATACTCGCCCGGCAAAACTTCCGGCATGGTGCCGTTATCGTTGAAAAGGCTCAAAGGCACATCGCAAACGGGCAGATGCGCGCTTGCCCAATCACGCAACGCGACCCAGTCACCGGCCGGCAGATGGGTGCGGAATGATGATTTCATCCAGTCCGCGGCGTTCGCAAACTCGCCAATGGCCACTGCCATGCCGGAACAATCGGGCAATGTGGCGACGAGTTCCACCCGGACATCCATCCCGGCCCGCCTGGCCCAGGCCGCCAGACGCTGGGCATCGGGCAGGGTCGCGGGGCGCATGGGCAGAAATATCTGCAAGGACTCCATAGGATGGGTATTCGTCACAGCCAGCCCGCCCACAGCATCAGTCGCAGAAGAATCAGTGCCGGGATCGCCGCCGCGATATCATCGAGCATAATACCCATGCCTCCATGAATATGTTTATCCAGCCAGGAAATCGGCCAGGGTTTGAGCATGTCAAAAAAGCGGAAGAGCAGGAACCCGACGAGCAGCGTCCACCAGCCGAAAGGCACCAGCCAGAGGGTGAGCAACAGGCCCGCCCATTCATCCCAGACGATAGCCGGGGGATCCAGAGCCCTTTTGCCAGCGCCGTTTTGCATCTCCCGCGCGGTCTCCCCGCAGAGCCACGGCCCCACGGCGATCATCGTCACCAACACCAGCGTATAAACCATATTATTCTGCACCACGAGGGCCAGCAGCAGATACAGGGGAATGGCAGCGATGGTGCCCATGGTGCCGGGCAGGATGGACGACAGGCCGCTGCCGCCGCCCAATGCCAGCCACTGATACCAGGGCCTAGAGTGCATGAACATGCCCCCAGGTGGAAGGCAGCGGCAGCGGCTCATCCCGCCAGGTCAAGGTGATCGTGGTCCGGGCATCGGGGGCCGCAGGCAAGATGCTGCCCACCGCCGTCAGGCGCAGGGAGAGCGTCCGGGCGGCCTCCTGCATTGCCGTCGATAAGACAGGAGCGGCACAGAGGATCAGTTCATAATCATCGCCGCCGGTGAGAGGCCAGCGTTGCAGGCGTTCCGGGTCGGTCCGCGCCAGATCCGCGAGTTCCGGGCTCAAAGGCAGCGCATCCAGGGCGACCTGCGCCCGGACACCCGAAGCTTTCAGGATATGGCCAAGGTCGGCCAGAAAGCCATCGGAACAATCCACGGCACAAAGCACACCACTTGCCAGTGCCGTTGCGCCGAATTCGAGACGGGGCGTGGGACGCAGCCGTCGTGCCTCCAATGCGTCCCGCTGTGGTGCCGAACAGGGAAAGGCCTGCCCGTCATGGCCGCGCTCCACAAAAGCCAGGTTCAGGGCCGCGGCCGCGTCCCCGAGACTGCCGGTGACCCAGATCACGTCTCCGGGCCGCGCCGCGTCACGGCGCATCACCCCATGACCGGTAAGCCCCAATGCGGTGACGGAGAGGGTCAGCGGCCCATCCGTAGCCACCGTGTCGCCACCGGCCAGGGTAACGCCATACCGATCGGCGAGTGCACTCCAGCCCGTTGCGAATGCTTCAATCCACGCCTCATAGCCTTTCTCCCGCTGCGGCAGGGCCAGGCTGAGCAGGCACCAGCGCGCCTCCGCACCCATGGCGGCCAGGTCGCTGAGATTCACCGCAAGGGCTTTCCAGGCGAGGTCTTCCGGGCTGACATCGGGGAAAAAGTGGCGACCGGCAACCAGGGTATCCATCGTCGCCACCAGTTGTCGACCCGCGGGGTCCAGCCAGGCGGCGTCATCACCGATACCGAGCCGCACGCCCCTGCCTTCCGTGCCCAGACGGCTCCGTAACCGTTCGATGAGCGCAAACTCTCCGCCCGCCATGTTCACTCCGTTTTTGCCGATACTCGCGCTACTATAGCAAGGACATCACCTGAAGGAAGCCATGCCCTGCACCCCCACCGTCACCGGACGCTTTGCGCCCTCCCCCAGCGGCCCGCTCCATGCGGGATCACTCATCGCCGCCATTGGCAGCTATCTCAGCGCCCGCAGTCAGGGCGGGCGCTGGCTGCTGCGCCTGGAGGATGTGGATGAGGGCCGTGTGCGTCCCGGTGCCGCCGACATCATTCTCCGGCAACTGGAGGCCCTGGCGCTGGACTGGGACGGACCGGTGCAAACCCAGGCCGCCCGCAAGGATGTCTACCAGGAAGCGCTGGCGGCTTTGCAGGCACAGAGCATGGTCTACCCCTGTGCCTGCACCCGTCAGGAAATCCGGGGCTTCGGCGAACGTTATCCGGGCATTTGCCGGCCGGGTCTGCCACCCGGACGGCAGACCCGTTCCTGGCGCCTGCGGGTGCCCGACCTCTTGCCCCCCTGGGAGGATCGTTTCCATGGCCCGCAACAACTGCCCGCACCACAGGGTGACCCCATCCTGCTGCGTGCCGACGGCTACTTCGCCTATATCCTGGCCTGTGTCGCCGACGACGGGGAGCAAGGCGTCAGCGAAGTGATTCGCGGTGGCGATCTGCTTACGCTCACTGGTACCCAGCGTTATCTGCAAAGCGCCCTGGGCCTGCCCCATCCGCAATATGGGCACTTGCCCCTGCTCTGCAATGCCGACGGCAGCAAGCTCTCCAAAAGCACCGATAGCCCCGCTTGGGCTGGCGACCCCAGTCAGGCCTGGGAGGAGACGTTGCGGTTGTTGGGCTGGGTGACTCCTCCTGACCTTCATGCTGCCGACGCACCGGTATGGCGTGACTGGGCGTTGACACAGATGACCGAAGAGAAGCTTCTTTATCGCATGACCACCACTGGCCTGTAACACAGCGTAGCGCTAAGCTACCCACGATGGATCTACCCCCACTAATCTCCGCCACGCTGCTGCGCCGCTACAAACGCTTCTTGGCCGATTGCCAGTTGGCCAGCGGCGAAATACTCACCGTGCATTGCCCCAACTCCGGGAGCATGCGCAGTTGTGCCGAACCCGGTCAGCCCATTCTGATTTCTCTTAGCGACAACCCCAAACGCAAATTGGCCTGGACCTGGGAGCTCTACTGGAGCGGCGCCAGTTGGGTCTGCATCAACACCCAGCGCCCCAACGCGGTGGTCGCCGAAGCCCTAGCGGCGGGTAAAATACCCACCCTGCAACATTACACGCAATTACGTCGGGAGATACCTTATGGCAACCATGAGCGCGTTGACATCCTGCTCAGCGCCGAAGGCCAGCCACCCTGCTACGTAGAGGTAAAATCCTGCACGCTGCTGGAGGACGACCGCGTCATTCGCTTTCCAGATGCGGTCAGCAGCCGTGCCCTGCGCCATCTGAATGCCTTGACCGAGGTGGTCCATAGCGGCGGGCGAGCGGTGATGTTTTTTCTGATTGGGCGGGAAGATGGCCAGGGTTTTGCCCCCGCAGACGCCATCCATCCAGCCTATGGAAAGGCCTTGCGCCAGGCGCGCGCCGATGGTGTGGAAATTCTGGCCTACCGGACCCACGTTAGTCCTGATAAAATGACCGTAAGCGCGGCGGAAACGCTTCTCTTTTAGCCGCTTCAGGAGGACAGCATGTTGCAACGTAGCAAAAAATCACCCCAAGGCAGCATCAAAACTCTGGAAGAAATCGAAAAAATGCGGGTTGCCGGCCAACTCACGGCCATGGTGCTGAAAATGATCGGCCCCCATGTCAAAGCCGGCATCACCACCGGTGAACTGGACCGCATCTGCCACGATTATATCGTCAATGATCTGCAAGGCATTCCAGCGCCGCTCAACTATCAGCCCAGCCCGGAATATCCACCCTTCCCCAAGTCCGTCTGCATCTCCCTCAACCATGTGATCTGTCACGGTATCCCTGGTGACCGCGTCATCCGGGATGGCGACATGCTGAACATTGACGTCACCGTCATCAAAGATGGTTATCACGGTGACAGCAGCAAGATGTTCACTGTCGGCGAGGTGCCCTTGCGGTCGCGGCGGGTGATGGAAGTCGCCCACGAAGCCATGGTGCGCGGCATTCAGCAGGTCCGGCCCGGCGCGACCCTGGGCGATGTCGGCCACGCCATTCAGGTTTACGCTGAGGCACAGCATTGCTCCATTGTGCGGGAGTTCTGTGGGCACGGGATTGGCCGCGTTTTCCACGACGAACCGCAGGTATTGCACTATGGTAATCCCGGCGAAGGCATTGAATTGATAGCTGGCATGACTTTCACCATCGAGCCCATGGTCAATGCCGGCAAACGCCATATCAAGGCCCTGCCCGACGGTTGGACCATCGTCACCAAGGATCACAGTGCCTCCGCCCAATGGGAGCACACTATTCTGGTCACCGACGATGGCTACGAAATACTGACTCAACTACCCGGCGACCCCATCTAAGAATGGCGAATCGCGCCGCGCAAGCCTCCCGAACGCCCATACCCCATACAGCCTTGCGCGAGGGTCAGGGCTCGCTGCAAGCCGCCTTTTCTCCACGGCAGAGCAGCAGCACCTTGCTCCGCCAGCACTGTCGCCTGGTGGACAGCACCTTGTGCACGCTCTGGCAGGCACCATCGGGCACAGACATGCCAACCGCTGAACAACTCACCCTGGTGGCCGTAGGCGGGTACGGGCGTGGTGCGCTTTTCCCCGGTTCTGATATCGACCTTTTGATCCTGACCCCCAGCGTCCTGACCGCGATACAAAAGAACTTCATCGAAGGCTTCCTGACCAGCCTCTGGGATCTGCAAATGCAGGTGGGACACAGTGTCCGCAGCGTGGACGAGTGCTTACAGGAGGCACGTCAGGATCTGGGTGTCGCTACCACCTTACTGGAATCCCGCTATCTCGTGGGATCACGTCCCTTGCTGCAAGACCTGATTCGCGCCTTGCAGGATACCCCCCCATGGCCTCCACCGTTGTTTTTCTCCGCCAAACTGGCGGAACAGGAAAATCGCCACGCCCGGTGCAGTGATACCGCCTTTCATCTCGAACCCAACATCAAGGAAGGTCCCGGCGCACTGCGCGATATCCATCACCTGCAATGGCTCGCAGCCAGTGCTTTTGGGGAGGGCAGCCTACGTCGTCTGCGCGATGAGGGCATCATTACCGGTGAGGAATACCGCCAACTCCTACGCGCCCAGGCCCTGCTCTCCCGCCTGCGGATCGCCCTGCACTATGCCACTGGACGCCACGAAGACCGTCTGCGCCTCGACCTGCAGGTGCCGCTGGCGCGGCAATTGGGCTACACTGACCGCCCCGGGCACAGCGCCGTCGAACAATTAATGCAAAAGCTCTACCGCGCCTTCGCCGACATCCTGCGCGTCTCTGCCATTGCGCAGGAAAATATCGCACAGCAACTGGCCACCCGCGAGGCGGCACCAGTGGACACCGACCAGCGCATCGCCCTGCCCCTGCCCACGCTGCGCCGCGATGATCCGCAATTGCTCCAACACATTCTGAGCCTGTTCCGTAGCCTGGCGGAGGACTGCCGGCGGCGCACCCTCGATGCCCAGACCCAGCGCCAGCTTTACGGGTTACGGAGCGCTATTCACCCGCGTGACCTGGATCGCGATCCCATTGCGCGGAGGGAATTTCTCGCCATTCTCACCCAACCAGAGGGCGCCTATCGCAGCCTTAAAATGATGCAGCAATGTGGCATTCTGGCGCGAATACTCCCCGCTTTCGGACAGATTACCGGACGCATCCAGCACGACCTCTTCCACGTTTATACCGTTGATCAGCATACCCTCTTTCTGCTCCGCAACCTTGGTCAGATATGGACCGGCGAGACAGCACAGATGCCCCTTGCCAACGCCGCCCGGGAACAGGTCGAAAAACCGGAGTTGCTGGTGCTGGCCGGCCTCTTTCACGATATCGGCAAAGGCCGCGGTGGTGATCACTCCAAAATCGGGGCGCAGGAAGCCCGACGTTTTGCCCGGCGTTTACAGTTGTCGCCCTGCGATACGGAACTGATCGTCTGGCTGGTGGAACAACACCTGCAAATGTCCGGCGTCTCCCAGCGACGTGACCTCGAAGATCCGCAGGTCATCCGCGATTTTGCCCATCTGGTCCAGGATGAACGGCATCTTGCCTATCTTCTGCTCCTCACCGTCGCCGATATGCGAGCCACCAATCCGGATCTCTGGAATGACTGGAAGGGGTTACTGCTCGGCACGCTGTACCGGGCGACGGCCAGCGAACTCCAGCGGGAAGATCGCCAGACACGGGATCTTCCGCAAATCGTCGCCGACAAACAGCGCGCTGTTTTAGAGGGCATCGCCAGTATGGGCCAGTTGCGGACACGCGCCCTCTGGCAACATCTTTCCGGTCCTTATTTCCTGCGTTACAGCGAGGACGAACTGCTCTGGCATTGCCGGGAAATACTGGCGCACAAGGGCCACAAAACCCTCGTCGCCGTACGGCCCCATGCGCCCGACGGCAGTGAAATTCTGATTTACGGTTCGGACCGGCCGGGGCTTTTTCAGCAAATTACCGGCGCGCTGGATCGGCAGTCCCTCAACATTATCGACGCTCGGATCGATACCAGCGAAGACGGGCGTGCTATCGATACCTTTCTGGTCATCGACAACAGCCACGCCTTCGCCCACAGCGATCAGGCCCACGTTGACCTCGCTGCCGAGCTGCGCGCGGTCATCGATGGCGAGACCGCCAGCAAACCCCGCTTTGGATTACGTCATCGCGACCCACGTCATCGTTTTTTTGCCCATATTCCCGCCGAGATCCGGGTAGACAACCGCGTCCTACCTCGCTATACCCTGCTGGAGGTGCGTGCCGCTGATCATCTGGGTCTGCTCTATCAGGTGGGTGAGGCACTACGCACCCTACAACTCAATATCCACGGTGCCAAAGTCTCCACTTTTGGTGAACGGGTAGAAGATACCTTTTTCATCCTCAACGAGTGTGGGCACAAACTGACGGACGCACAGGCCAAAGCACTGACCCAAACCCTGGGCAATATTTTGAACGGCAAGGCCGCGTAGGCGATGCAGGTTGGTCAGGCACGCGCTCATTTCCAGCAACACATCCGCCCTTTCTCCAGACAGGCTCAAAACCATGTGGTCATTCCTTCTTCCTGATGCCCGGCGGCGCCGCGACCGCGCCCTGGCCCTCGCTGGCGTCCTGCGCAGCGCCCTGCTGGTGCAGAACATTGCGCGTAATGGTACTCAGCCTGGAGAACTGCTGCAGATCTGTATTCAGAGCATTCTCGCTCTGGAGTGCCAGGACAGCCTGCGTGCCTTGGGCGATATCGACAGCCTGCGTCAGTCCCTGGCTCTGCTCTGCCCTCTGCTACAACGCGGCCCCGGCAATGCCCAAGAGGCCGAACTGCTACGCTACAGCATGGCGCTAACCACTCTTGGCAAGCGTCTGCTTAAAAATTCGTCCGCTACCCGACGCGTCCAGGAAGGCATCGAACAAGCACAGCGCCAAGTCGTCCATTTTAGCGATCCGACACAGCGCAGCATTATTGCCGGACTCGCTCAGACCTACACCGAGGCCATCGGTACCCTGCGCCCGCGCATCATTGTCAGCGGTGAAAGCCGCTTTCTGAGCGACCCTGACGATGCCGCGCGCATCCGCGCCCTCCTGCTCAGCGGTATTCGTGCGGCGGTCTTGTGGCGCCAGGCGGGTGGTCACCTGCCCGGCGCCATCCTGGAGCGACGCGGACTCTGCCAGGAAGCAGAAGAACTGCTAGCCACCCATCCACAGCACAGCACCTTTTAACCCCCTGGAGTTTAGGGAATGCATCTCAATGCATCGCCTTGTTGCATTTGGTGGACGTTGCGTGGGTCTCAAACATCATTCCGGAGATGCCGCCTACCCGCAACGCATCAAAGAGTTTTTCCAATATTTCCGCGCGCGTTTCACCCAAGGATCGCCATGATATCTGTAATGCACCAAAATGCTGCTGTGCATCGTATAACTCCAGAGTCATATCTTCCATTATGCCGTCTGTGAGTTTGGCGAGGATGTGCTGTGGCTTCTGCGAAAAATTTACCGCATTCTGGATAAATTCCACCAGCATCAGCTCTTGGTACTCCTGTGCGCCTTCACGGACGGCAAAGACAAAGCGGCCCGGGATACCTAGCGCATTGCATCGGGTCTCCAGCCATAACGCTTCCTGATCGACATGTTCGGACCATTTCCCGTACCGCTCCAAATACTCTCCCACATCCAATTGCCAGGCCAGGCAAGGTCCTGGAAGTTGTGCAGGATAGGTGATGGTACCTATAAAACAGATATAGGACGGTACATTTTGTGGCGTCTGCGGGTTGCCCAGCATTTCCGCTACCAGGCGGTGGTCCATGCCCATCTGGCGGTGCAAGCGAAAAATGTCCACCGGATCCATATTCAGTAAACGTCCGCCATCGACGGGAACAGGATAAAAAGTGACGGTCGCGCGCTCGCAGACAAGGCCGTAGCGGACCAGCGCGGTGGCAGTCAGATCAGCAGAAAATCCGGCAATTTTGTCCGGCTCCAGAATGGGAATAGCAAAGAGGGTGGTCACTTCACCGGTCTCCGTCAGGAACATCTCCGCGCGCTCTTTGGCGAATTCCCAGAAATCCGCCGCCGCCTCAAGATCCTGTTCGACCAGTTCATCGGATGCCGCCTGGAGGGTTTCGTCATCCTCATCTACCAGAAGCGCATCTATCGCATCGCCCAGTGCCGATAGCAGGGCGTGATCACCGTCAATAAAGCAACGAGCGGCTAAACGTGCTAGTGCGCTGGCTTTCGGTGAGATGATATTGCTGGTATTAGTACGTGACACTCGATTTTCTCCTGTTGTCGGCATACCGCAATGCATGAGATGAATGCCTGCGCAAATATGCACCCATTCCTCATCATCCTCACACTTCGACGAATTTTTTCTGCCTGCATGGCGGGCTCCACTCTGGTTATAGTTTAACAGCAGAGAACCGCAGAATATGAACATAGTTATATAATCATAGCATTACAATCAGCAACACACATCAAGTGGGGAGCGTCCCCTGCACCGCTTTCAATTCTTGTAGAATTGACTTTCTATAAAACACATTAGTCCTCTCCATCAACAAAAAGCAGCGTTTCCGGGTCATGTAGAATATCCTCTATCCATCGCCAAAAGTGCCAACTTACGAGACACATTGTCGGCAATGATAGCGCCATCATTGCTATCCCGGCAAAACGTTCATCTGATAGCGGGGTTATCCCCCAAAGTATATGTGAGGATCCCATAGGATTGGTGTTTGTGGAACTCCAGAACCACATGCCACCCATCCCCATCATAACCAACTCGGTTACAAATACGTAACCCGCTTTTTGCAGGTGATTTCGAAGATTTGGCAATGACGGAAAAACCTTAAGAGACTGCATCCACAGAATGATCCCCAGAGCAAGGTACGCCCCTGGTAACAACGTGAATATGACACTGTATTTTAACCCAAGATACATCTGGCTGGACATGCTCCACAAAACCAATAGTGACAGTAAGGCTAGGCTACTTACCGCCGGGTTGTGGGCGAATCGAAGAAATCCATATAAATAGCGCTTGTTATTAATGGCCACATTGACGGGTATACCAAGCACCAGAAGAGGTGCTGCCAGCTCGAATTCGCCCATTAATTTTATAGTATAAATTGTCATCGACCGATGAACCAAAAAGTTTATTGGCGAATTCCATAGAACGATTGTCAGAAAAAGCCCGGCGACAAATGACCACATTTTCCACTGAGGCCACGCGATATGCGGTCGTCCGTTGGCAAAATGGCTATCATATTGATAGAGATATTGCCCCATAACTACTATTGCAGCCAATAATATAATAGGATTTATATACAAAAACCATGTGGTAGCATAATCATGTTTTTCTCCGGCCATATAAAATCCAACAGCGTACATTGACAACACCGCCAATATTGCCGTCGTAGCGATTGCCTGATGTGCCATAAGGCCCTTGATCCATGCAAGCATATTCACAGACGATCTCTTCATGTTGACACCTCCACTATATAATTAATAATTATGCATCCACCATTCGTATGTCTCGGCTGATACTGTGCATGGTAGGATTAATTTGGTAACGACACTGCCGCATCTCAGGCGAGATTCTCAGGCAATTTAATAGCCAGCGCGTGGAATGAAATGCTAGCCCTATGCACTGTAATTGAGCTACGGCTTCCACGCCCTAGAAAATCAGCACATCCCAATACGCTAATGTGCAACACACAAATTCGCTCCTTGATACTTATAATACTATATTTACAAATGTCAATCTCTCCTCCTTGCGGACCGTGCTCATTTGCCCGAAGCTGCCCTCGCTCACATGCCGCAACCCTACGCCAAAATGGGAAACCCACGCGGTGTCAAGGCGGGAATTGGACTGTGGCCCTCCGTGCCGCCACCAGTACCGTCCATGTGGAACCTCATTCCGGGAACATTCAAACTGAATAGGCTCTATGTGTCTCCATAGCCTCTTCGCGCATACATGAGCAACCCCAAGATTATCTACCGTCGGCACCAAATTGACATGCGCGCCCAGAATTGGCGGGATACAAATCAGATATCTTCATCCACTTTTCTCCATCAGTCATCTGCACCTTGGCGATTGACCCTCTTATATTCACAATCATACCACATTGGGACTGCTCGCCAATTTTTATATGTTCACGGAACCGCACTGTTTCAGCAGACAGGTTTTCATCTAAATTCGGTGCTTCGTTTTTTGGCGTATTAGCTACTCGATATTGCTGATTGGGTATTTTACTAGGACGCTTTACAACTCTCGATAATCGTTTTGGTGGTATGACAGAAATTTTTTGGATATCTTGCTGAGATGCTATTCCTTGGTAAGCGCTTGCTTGTTCTCTACCTCCAGACAGTGCACACCCGGAGAGCATGTGTACAACGACAAATGCCATAGATAGTTTAGCTATTTTTACCATTTTGCTTTCCTTTGTAGTCAATACTGTATCGGAAAAAACCGAATCACATGGAGTGCAACCGTTTAAATTATATTATAACAACAATCACTTGAAACATAGCCCCCCATACGTAATGATTGGTTCGAAAGAGTGGACAGGTACATCAGTGGTCTCCAAAGACAAGATCCCGCGCCAATTCCACAGAGCACCTGTTTTGGCCATGCTCGTACGCAGCTCTATGTTTTTTATTCCCTCAAAGGCAAATTTTGTACCAGAACCGGTAAAAGTTTCCAGAATATCATTTCAAGACGGCATCTTCGCCTTGGTTGAGGATAATGGCTTCCGTCTGCCTTGTCCCGCAAAGGACAAATAGCAGCTCCGGAGCGGCATGAAACATCCTCATCCCGGACTTGACGAGTCATACCAACGGCGCTTTCCAGCAGTATGGCGTAACTACACAAAACAGCCTGCCTCCCCCACATCCCGTCGCTGATGAACACCCCCGCACTGCGACGCCTATCTATCGCCACGCAATCTGGTCACATGGCGTATGTATAAGTGAGATCTTGTTATATTTCAAGTAAACTGCTCAGCTAGAGTGCTGCGATTAATTTTTGGGCCTGGTGCAGTGCGCGGTGCGGGCTACCTGGCTGATTCCGGAAAAGGGCTTTGGCCGCCGCCCCCAAAACTCGGGAGAGCCATCCACTTGCCCGGCGCTACAATCTGAGGCAGTATTCTGTAAAAGGAAGCGTATAATGGCTTCGGCATGGGGCAAAAGGGCTCCGTCGAGCATTATGGACTCGCTTTAGGCTTTAGGCCAGTTGCATCATGCACATTTTTAGAACTGTTAGCTTTTTACCAAATACTTGATGCTGGATTAGCTCGGATACGCCGGCCTCATGGCGTTAGCATGAAAACCACGCATTGAACAAGGAATCATATTTATGCTGTTAGCGTCATTGAAATATTCCACATTTGTACGTATTTCCGTCATGGTCGGCGTCATCTTTTTTTCTTCCGCCTGTGCCAAGAAAGAAACCCATACTGCGGTACGGGCTGCGTCCTCAAGCTTCAGCTGCATAGGCGCGGCTTCTTTTTGCAAGCACAAGACCGCGAAAGTATACCCCGTAACCTGATACAATAGGAAGATAATCCACACCCATAGACCTTCATCGAGCGCTCATGATTAAACTGGGGATACCATATTGATGAAAGGCATACAGGCAGGCAAATGGCAAACATTTCAACAGTTTTAATAGTTCGGTTTTTTTTGGTATTTATTGCCGTTCTACTTATTAGTGCGTGCGCAAAAAAAGCACCTCCCGCATCCACTTCGCCAAACAGCGCGACGGCCGCAGAGGACACCACCACTCCCAATAAAATGACCGCGAGCAAGCTTTGGAACCGGATGGGGAAACGCCTGACATTTATTCAGGAAGGGCACCATGGACCAATAATATACGATTTCACCGATACAAATTGTCCATATTGTCACCTGATATATGTTACTGAAGCAGATCTTATTCGTGAAGGCAAATTAACGGTCCGTTATGTTCCCGTCGCCATAATAAAACCTAGCAGCATGCCGGAAGCTGCTGCCATATTGCAGGAAGGCAACCCCATAGCAGCATTGCAACATGCCGAACAGGAAATTGGCAACAGCATGACTAGCGGCAAACCTGCCAATTTGCCACAAGCGACAGACGCAATCGGGGCGGCGACTCAGAAAACCATCACGGCAATCAAAAAAATAGAAGAAAATAACAAATTCTTACAAGAAATAGACGTCAATGAGCTGCCGGACATCATCTATTTGCCCAAAAAAGGGAAGTTGGGTCTGATAACTGGGTTTGTAAGCCAAAAGCAACTTTTGGCCCTGTTGCCGAAATTGCAACAATAACTTAGCGTTATATTGCCTGTCATAACGAGTAGCCGTTTTATAGATAGACAACGTAGGTATCGGGCGTGGATCGCTCCATAATATACTGGCTGCTTACTATGCCATCGATCTCAGGAATAAGCCCATTATTATTTAAATTGCACCACTCGATAGACCTCTCACAAATATTAATTTTTACACCGGACGATTTTGCAGATCTCATGGATTCATATATTGAGCACATTAATTTTACGTCCAGACCATTTTCCGCCGCCTGTACTGTTGCAATAATACCAGATTCTCCAGTCAATATTATTTCAACATGATAATCATCAGAGGCAGCCCTGGCGCCATCGAAAACATCCGCGATGGCGGCCACATTCTCCATATCTAACGTAGTAACAAATATGACCAGCTGCTTCATTTGAAACCCTTTAATACCGAGAATGATGTTCTGCTAATTCGTGTGGCATTTAAAAAAACGCATGCCACACCTTCACAGAAATACTTCCGGCCTCTGCTGTCTTCGTCGTCCCGCACGAAGTTCAGAGTACCAAAGTTATATTAGTTTAGTTACAGTTTGCCATAGGAATGCAATCCGGAAAGGAAGAGGTTGACGCCAAGAAAGCAGAAGGTGACTACCCATAGACTCATAAATGACCACCACGCCATCTGCTTGCCACGCCATCCCTTGCTGGTGCGCGCATGAAGATATCCCGCATAATTCAGCCACACGATCAGCGCCCAGGTTTCCTTGGGATCCCATGACCAAAAACCGCCCCAGGCCTTGGCCGCCCACACAGCACCGAGGATGGTGGCAATCGTGAACAATAAAAAGCCAAGAGCTATCGCCTTGGACATCATGTTGTCCATAATCTCTCCGCTGGGAAGCGCTCGCGCGAGAATCCCGCCACCGCCGCTT
>NZ_JAAZTY010000153.1 GCF_018854775.1 Acidithiobacillus ferriphilus
CGCCCGCCACTGCCAAATAGGCGCGGCAGCCAGCGCCGCTCAGGCTACCGAACCTAAGCACGCCGCCGGCACGTACCGCATGGCTGCACCACAACGCCAATGGCTGCCCATCGAGTGCGACCGACAGATCGGCACCGGTAACGGCGATGACGCTGTCGGCGTTGAATTTGAGGGTAGGTCCGCTCAAGGTAATTTCCAGGGTCACAGCCTCTGGTGGGTTGTCGAGCAGGCGATTGGCCACACGATGGGCGAGTGCATCCATCGGCCCGGATGGTGGCACGCCGACATCCCAATAACCCAGACGCCCCGGCCAATCCTGCAGGCTGGTCTGCACACCTGGTTCAATCACATCCAGCGTGGGCGCATGGTAGGCCAAAGCGCTGAGATAGCGCGTAGTCTGCCGACCTTGCGCAAAGGTTGCGTCGTTGACAATCTGGCGGAGATAACCAAGATTGGTCTCAAAACCATAAATGCGCGTGGCATCCAGCGCCGATCGCATGCGCGCCAGCGCATCGCTACGGTCACTGCCATGCACGATGAGCTTGGCAAGCATGGGGTCGTAATATGTCGTGACTTCGCTACCTGTCTCGACCCAGGTGTCAACCCGGGCATCCGGAGGAAACACCACCTCACTCAATATGCCAGCGGCGGGCTGGAAGTTCTTGCCAGGATCTTCGGCGTAGAGGCGCACCTGAATACTGTGACCACGCGCTGAGTGCACATAGCCAGCAATAGGTGATTCGCCCGCCGCCTGCCGCACCATCCACTCCACTAAATCGACGCCACTGACCTCTTCGCTCACCCCGTGCTCAACCTGCAAACGCGTATTGACCTCAAGGAAATAGAAGTCACCAGAGTCTGCATCAAGCACGAACTCCACCGTTCCCGCGTTACGGTAGCAGACCCCCTGCATCAAGCGCACTGCGGTGTCGCACAACGCATGTCGTATAGATTCGGGCAGATTAGGGGCCGGAGTTTCCTCGATGACCTTTTGGTTACGCCGTTGAACCGAGCAGTCCCGCTCGCCAAGATGTACCACATGGCCCTTTCCATCGCCGAAGATTTGCACCTCTATGTGACGTGCAGCCTGTACATATTTTTCCAGGTAGATGCCCGCTTCTTTGAAGTTGGCCCGCGCGAGGCGGTCTACTCGAGCATAGGCGTCCTGCAGGGCATCCTCACTCCAGATCAGCTGCATACCAATCCCACCACCACCCGCAGTACTCTTGAGCATGATAGGGAAACCAATATGCTGAGCCTCCACCATGGCATGGTTGACATCGGCTAATAATCCCGTGCCTGGCAGTAGGGGGAGGCCGTTTCTGCGTGCGATTTCCCGTGCAGTGTGCTTCAGACCAAAAGAACGCATTTGCTCGGGCGATGGTCCAATAAACACCATCCCGGCGTTTTCTACGGCAGAGGCAAAATCAGGGTTTTCGGATAAAAAACCATAACCTGGGTGAATAGCGTCCACATGAAGAGCGAGCGCTGCATGAAGAATGGCATCCTCTTGAAGGTAACTCAGAGCTGCGGGCGAGGCGCCTATATATACTGACTCGTCGGCCAGGAGGACATGCGGACTTAATCGATCTGCATCCGAGTAAACAGCAACAGATTGAACCCCCATCTTCCTGAGGGTGCGAATGATACGGACAGCGATCGCGCCGCGATTCGCTATAAGAATTTTATTAAACATATCAATTGCTCGGCAGGTCGTCCTGCTAACGGATAAGGTGGCTGAGGCGTCTCAGCCATCGCACGCAATTCACCAAATCATCAGCTGCAATGGCGTTGGGTTATAGGCATTGCAAGGATTGTTGAGCTGCGGACAATTTGATATCAGCACTTTCACATCCATCTCAGCCATTAAGTCAACATATTTACCGGGGCCGGAGACGCCGTCCGCAAAATTGAGAGTGCCATTCTCGCACACTGGAACATTCATGAAAAAGTTTATATTGCTGGTGATGTCACGTTTACCTAAGTGACAATTGCAATTAATAGCTGCAAGCAAGAAACTATCTCTACAACTATGCATGTATTTTTTATCCAAAGAATATCGTACGGTATTGCTTTCCGCAGAACATGCACCACCAATGGTGTCATGGCGACCACACGTATCCTCGACGATAGTCATGAGTAAATTGCCTTCATTGGAAAGCAACCGACTGCCGGTGGTCAAATAAATATTACGTTGGGCCGTGATGGTGTCCGTCGCGCTGTAGCGATCAGACGGATCATTGGAATTATATATCAGCGTATCCGCTGATTGGTTGCCATCCTGATCCACAATGCGTAGTATCTGCCCCGCCAGCACGTCATGTATCCATGAGTCACCTGCGTTAAGGACAAAGTCATATAGTATATTGCGCTGTGTAAAGCTGCCATTATTCTGAGTCATCGTTTATAAACCTCCTATCTGAAGATCAGTTCGGTATTATAGAAACCCCTTTCATTCTCTGGACAGGATTTTCTGCAGAAATCGTACGGCCCCGCTGTCGAAATATTCCGTGCTGAAAGCGCAAATGGTTTAGGCAAATATAGAGATGACGGATCCAGCACATGCTGAGAAGACACCACAACAACCAGCGTATTCATCTCAAATCGAAGATCTACAAAATCTCCAGGCTGGCTATTGCCAGAAACAAATGACAAGTTACCAAAATCATCTGCAGTGACCTTGCTAAAAAAATTGACGTTCGCTAGCAAATCCTGTTTGCCGAGACCCCATTTTGACAATTCAATAAGCGCCCCGTCTTGAGCATTATGGTGCATATCGTTTCGCGCTTCTTGATAGTTGAGTATACCGTATTTACTACCGACTGTTTTGGCATTACTCATACCCGATATAGTGTCATGCCAACCGCATGAGCTATCCACTATAGAACAAATAATTCTACCCATATCAGAATAACAAACATTTCCCTTCGACAAAAAAATAGTATGTTGAGCTTTAAGAGTGTCGGCCATGTTATACCGCTCTAATCTATTATCATTATTATAAAAGAGAGTGACCAGATTTCCATCGCCGTCGAGATCGGTAATTCTAAGCGCTGTATTACGCTTCATGACGAACGAACTATGTGAACCAGACACGATAAAATCATCCCATATAATTTCTCCAGACATAAACCCACCTCCTTTGACCAGTAAACTTTCGCGATCGAACGCCCTGAGAGAAAGCAAACAACAAATTATACGTGAACACATTCTAGACCAATGTTTTTGCGACCCTTTGCAAAAGATCAGCGGTCACTCTCAAGGTGTTAGTCTCTCTGATGCGTGACAATATCTGTTCCTTAAAGTCAAAAAAGAGAGAGTCATTTTTTATGACGATTCCATCTTCGTCACGCTTTAATGATTCAGTCGTAAACACACTATCTACACGCCCTGGATTGGCGCTCAAAACAATTATTTTGTCACCCAAAACTATAGCTTCCTCGACATCGTGAGTAACAAACATTACAGTCGTTTTTTCGACACTAAAAAGGTGACTAACCACCTTGTGCATAGTTTCGCGAGTTTGCGCGTCAAGCGCACCGAACGGCTCATCCATCAGCAGGACTTTTGGGCTGGATACCAGAGCCCTGGCGATATTAGCCCGCTGCTGCATACCACCACTTAATTGATTGGGATATGATTCTACCGACTGCTCCAACCCCATCAGGGTGACTAACGCATTACTTCTGTATACAGCACGTGATACCTGTTCATCTCGCGAATTCAAACTAATGCGCAGTCTTCTGGAAAATATAATATTATTCCACACGGTCATCCAAGGAAATAACGTTGATTGCTGAAAAACTACTCCTCTATCAGCCCCTGGCCCATTAACCACATCTCCATCTATGGATATTGAACCAGCGGCTGCCTGCTCCAATCCAGCCACAAGTCTTAACAGGGTAGATTTTCCACAACCTGATGCACCAACTATCATAACCTTTTCGCCTGGGCGAATGCTTAAATTAATATCATCCAGCACCGGCCTAATGACTAGCTTTTTTCTTTCTTTTATCCTGAATGACTTAAATATATGGCTGATATCAACCGCTCCAGCGCTCATCACTTATAACTCCATACAAAAAAAATACGATGCATAATTCTGAATGACAGATCAAACAAAAGGCCAAGAATACCGATTATTATTATTCCGACAAATATTTTGGGGGTGTCCATAAAACGCTGAGCCTGCAAAACAGCAAAGCCAAGCCCTCTATCTGCGGCCACCATTTCCGCAATTACTAAATAGGTCCATGCCCAACCCATGTTAACGCGCAAAATATTAAATATGTCAGGCGCTGCACCCTTAAAAATAACATGGTTCAGAACCTCTCCTTTATTAGCGCCCATAGTATAAGCAGCCTCAATGTATTTCTGCGGAATGTTTCTTACAGCATCCGCAACCATAACGACAATCTGGAAAAATACCCCAATAAATATTATAGAAATTTTGGCAGATTCACCAATACCAATCCAGAGTAGCACCAAGGGTATGAATGCCGAAGCCGGCATGTACCGTATAAAATCATTTATCGGCTGTAGCATCGCCTCAACCATCTTGAAAGTACCTATGTATATGCCGATTGGTACACCAATGGCCGCCGCCAGCAAGAACCCGGAGACAACGCGATATGCACTTATATAGGTATCCTCCCACAGGTTGCTAGCGGTCCATCTTTCGAACGATTTAAACACCCGCTCCGGTGATGGCAAAAATAGTGCACTAAAAATGTGCATATTACATATTATCTGCCAAACAGCCAGCGGAATTATAAAGCCAGCTATTGAAAACGATATATATACCCAGCGAGGAATTGAATCTCGTATATTAGTTAACGCTATCATGAGCGTATCTCACTTTTGTTGAGCCAAGAGCTGCTAGCAGTTGGCATGAAAAATACATGCTCGCAGCAACATTATCCAGGTAATATTATATCACTTATTTTTCAGACTTTTCGATAAATCCAGAATCAAGAAAGCTTGTCGGGTTAGGTTTCGCAGAAATTGCTCCTACCTTTTTAAGGAAAACCGAGGTATCGTCGGTGCTCTTATAGAGCGAAACCGATTTTTCCTTGCCTTCAGGATTCATTGCCTCCAGATTTAACTTTGGTCCAAATAGGCGTGTCCCAGACAATGCGGTCAAATAAACAGATGGAGATAACTCGACATGTGGCGCCATTATAGCAGCCGCTTGTTTTGGATGTTCTTTGATGAATTTTACAGTAGCAAACCAAGCTTTTGATAAGTTTATGAACTGTTGAGGATATGCTTTCAAGACGCTTTCACGGGCAGCCACAACATCTGGAATGACCCCTGGAGCACTAGCACTAGAAAAAATGGCATGCCCTAGCTTTTTCTCTTCAATTCTCTGTATCCACGGATTCCAAACGCCTGCAGCGTCTACTCGTCCCGCCATTAATGCTGCAGCCGCATCGCCTGTTGACATGTTTATGAAGTGTACGGATGTTATTGGAATGTTGTTTTTCGTTAGCGCATATTCATCGAGATACTGTTCTATGGAATCCATGCGAACCGCAATGCTCTTTCCTTCCAACTGCTTGAATATAGTGATAGAGTTATTCACCATCAGTGCGTCATTACCATGTGAATTATCAGTCACTAAAATAACTTTTATCGGAACACCTTTTTCCACAGGTGCCAGAGTATCAATTAGGGCTTGGCAATTTGCATCTATTTTTCCCGCTGAGAGCGCTTCCACTGACGTCATGTAACTGCTAAACCATACTAATTTGAAGTCGGCGTGGTATTTCTTCAAATAACCGTTGTGCTCAGCTACGTACCATGCGACCCAACCGGGCCAGTTACTCAGACCTAGGGTGATAGGTTCCGCATCCGCATTTGCAGATAGTATAAAAGGTGCCAACGTCAGCGTTCCTGCCAATAAGAGTGACTTCAATTTTTTCATGCGCGTTTCTCCAAAAAAAAGGGAGATAGCAGCTTTCACTGTTATCTCCCGGGCTTTTATCCCTCCGTGTACCCTGCGCGGCAGGGCGGAAACTCTCGGTCCGATCACCTTTGCAGGCTGGAACCCTAGAATCCTAAATATTAGAAGGCAGAAAACATGCCATAACGCCAAAAACCCGTAACATCATGAAAATAATACTTAACTCTGTGTCATGCTCATTTTACCGAAGTGTTCACACATCCCAGTACGGTGCAAAATTTGTTTTCATGCACCATAGTGGTGCATCGCCCATTTAGTTAAATGCGTGATCTTATTTTGTGGAACTATCAAAACTCACTAACCGATGCTGTGTTTCTGCCTGATATCGTGTACACGAGGTCACATTGAACGCCTGACTGAATCTGGAGGCTTCCTGGAGAGCGTAACTCCGATAGTGTGCACATGGTCATAGTCTCCCTGACTTGCTACCAGAAGCCCTTTTGCGGGCTTTTTCGGTTGCCCAATGACTGGTTTTCAGTCCTGCCATGACCGACCTCATCCCTGGGTTAAAATGTTTCCTGTCTGATCGCCGATTGCTCCAGTTCTGCAGCCAGCGCCAGATAGCGCTGGGCGTCACGCAGCCCGGCGATGAAACGACGGGGAATTCCCTCCAGACCTACCTGGGCGCCCACGAGCGCACCCGTCAACATCGCGCGGGACATGTTTTGTCCACCCCCGTTGATGGCGTGCAGTACGGCTGATTCATAATCTCCCCGGAAACGACTGGCCAGGTAGTAAGCCGCAGGCAGTTGGTGGTAAATGGCGCAGGGCATGCCGTAAACCAGGCTCACCTTCCAGGCGGGTTCAATGACGATGTCGGGATCCGCGGCGGCCAGCGCGGCATATCCCGCCGTGAGTAAGGCGTCGGGCGACGTGAACTGGCCTGCCCGCATCCCTTCG
>NZ_JAAZTY010000154.1 GCF_018854775.1 Acidithiobacillus ferriphilus
CGTGGAGGACACGGGAAGCGGTGGAACTGGCGACCCTCGAATGGGTGGCGTGGTTCAACCATGTCAGGCTGCTCGAACCCATCGGCTATATCCCTCCGGCAGAAGCTGAGGCAAACTACTATCGGCAACTCGCCGAACAGACCGAATTAACGGCCTGCACTTAAACCAAATGGCCTCCACGAAACCCGGGGCGGTTCATTTTAGGTTGGCCCCATTCTCCGGGAGACTGAGGGGTACGGGGAAAAGCAGTGGCAACAGGTGATGGCAACAGCATTTTGTCCCTTTGCGCCCGGAAGGCCAGCCAATCGATACTTGAATGTATCCATTGACGGGTCGATGGCGTGCGGCCTATGCTGAAACCTATGTCTAAAGAGAGGTGTTACCATGCATACGGAACGCCATGTACGTTTTTTTCGGAATGGCCGCAATCAAGCGGTTCGTATTCCCCGTGAGTTCGAGATGGACGCGCAAGAGGCCATCATGCGGCGTGAGGATGATCGCTTGATTATCGAGCCCGTAAAACGCAAAGGGCTTCTGGCCACTCTGGCGAGTCTTTCTGCCTTGGATGAGGAGTTCCCGGATACGGATCGCGATCTTCTCCCGCTGGATGACATCGAATGGTGAGTGGGACCCGTCGCTACCTGCTGGACACCAACATTCTGTCGGATTTGATCAGGCATCCACAGGGTATAGTGGCACAGAAGATTACCGTTGTCGGCGAGGCGACCGTATGCACCTCCATTGTGGTGGTTTGTGAATTACGCTATGGCGCAGCAAAGAAAAATTCTCCCCGACTCACAGAACAGGTGAACGCCGTTATCGCGGCCATGGATGTGCTCCCCTATGACACGCCGGCCGATCAGGCTTATGCGGAAATCCGTCAACACCTTGCCGCCTGCGGCCAGCCCATTGGTCCGAATGACTTGCTTATTGCCTCCCATGCACTGGCAGCCAAGGCCATATTGGTGAGCGCCAATGTGGGCGAGTTTTCCCGAGTGCCTGGGCTCATAGTGCATAATTGGCTGCAGTGATCTGATGCCGATGGCGAGGCAGCGTAGGCGGGTGAGGTTTTCCGGGCCGAAGCCTATGCGGACGCGACTGCGGTCCTCATCAAGGTTCCAGTCGATGAGATAATGCGCGCTCTTAATCGCGCAGTGCCCGCGATTCACTTCCGATATACGCTGCGGTGAAGCTTCTTGCTGAGTGCGACTGGTGATTCCCAGGGCGACCTCCAGAGAATGTTTGCCGATTTTCTTGTGAATGCATTGCAACCGTGATCTGGGAGTGATACTTCGACATATCAACCGATTACCCTACCTCAGGTATCTACTGGGATTTTGCAGACATATTCAAACGAAGTTCCAGATTGGATGGTCTGGGCACGTCAGAAACTGCCTTTGGATGCAACCGAAATTAGCAAGTATGCCTATATTATCTGCGGCGACTTCAGATGCCTCGACTGCTTACGAGGGCGGTCTGATTCATGGAGGAACTCCATCGGCTACTCGGGCAACTGCATGAGCATAGCCACCGATTTCAGGAAGGGCTTGGGCAGGCGGTGAGGGTTATGCGAGACAATGTAGCATAGCGGCATAAAACAGGAGGCTGGAATAATGGACCAACATGAACGTGAAGATGACGGTCAAAAATCGGTGCCCAGTTCCGATAGCAAGGTGGCGGAGGAGCTGATCATCTCCGCAGGGGGCGATGTGGTTGGAAGTACCCGCAGGCGACTCAGCATGATCGACCCTTACGATCGTGTTGATATCTGGCTCAACGCCGTGAAGGAGCTGCTGTGCTATTACAGCGAGACCGTGGTTGCGGACTTTTACGACACCCTAATGCGTGCCGAGGCATCGGCGCATATCCTGAGTCTCCTTTCAGATGCCGAAATGGCCCATCTCAAGACCAGCCAAGTGCGTTACCTGACGCAGGTTCTCTCACCGGGCATCAGCCGGGAAAAGCATATGTCCATGGCCAGAGAGGCCGGCATGCGCCACACCTGGATCGGATTGCCTGCAGACATTCTGGCCCAATCCTTTCAGGTCTATCGCGCCGTTCTGGAAGATACCATCAATTCTGATTTGGCCAACAGTGTCACGCTGCAGTCCATCATCATGGAGCGCCTCAGCAATGACCTCTCATGGCAACTCATGGCCTATACCGAGGCCGAAAATGAACGGGCCGATACTCTTGAAAATATTAGGCAGATCATTTCTACAGCCATTAATCGTGAAGACATCATAAGGGAAACACTGCAGCGCATTGTTAAAATTCCAGGAATCACCGGCGTCGAAATCGTCAGCGTTGGAGAAAATTACGGCCTGCGTTGCGAGTTGAGTTTCGGCAATACTCTGCACGAAAGCCAGTCCCAAGAAATCATGGAGTGGTGTGCGATCGAGCGAGATAATTTATTGTTGCAGGCTTGGCGAGACGAAAAGCCCGTTCAAATCGATAGCATTCAGAAGGAATTATCGCCTGAGGAGTGGACCAAGGCCCAAGCCCTCGGCCTACGCTCTATGGCAATACATCCTATCCTGACCCTTGCCGGAGCCCCACAAATCCTCATGACCTTATACAGCCCATGGCCTGGGTATTTTCATCCGCCTTGGCAACAGAGCTTTTGGGCGTCTCTCGAGCACTTTTTTGGCGATCGTCTGGAGACGTTGGAAAAAAGTTCCGTTATCCGCACTGCTCCGTCCATCAGTTTGCAGGACCGGCGTCGTTACCGAGAACTCTTGCAAAATGATGGTCTGGAAATGTGGTATCAACCCGTAGTGAATCCGGGTACTCATCGCATCGTTAAAGCTGAGGCTCTGGCGCGATTGCGTGATGACGATCACCTCATCTCTCCTTATTTCTTCCTACCCGCATTCGGTAGTACGCAGTTGCTTTCCCTTTTTGAAAAAGGTCTACAACAAATCCATAAAGATGCCCAACGTTGGGTGGCAAAAAAAATCTTCCCTCCTTCCTTGTCCATCAACCTGCCGCCCGAGGCCTTTCAGCATCCCGCCTTTCTGCAAAAAATCGCGCGATGGGGAGCCACCAATTTGTTGCAACAAAATCATCCTGGCGGCACGGGGCCACTTAAAATCACGCTGGAGATTCTGGAAACCGGTGCCTTGGATGAAGCTAGCGCCCAAGAACAAATTCTTCTACTGCGCAACGCAGGATTCCGTATTGCACTGGACGATGTGGGTAGCGGTGAGTCATCCCTTAATCGCTTACGCGCTCTCTCTATCGACGAAATAAAGATTGACCAGTCCTTCATATGTGCTCTGGAAAAAAATCCTGACACTATCAACTTTGTCATAATTTTAGCAAATCTTGCCAACGACCTGAATATGGCCTGCGTGGCGGAGGGTGTAGAGAATGACGCCATTGCAGACATGCTGGCCAGCATTGGTGGCCTTTCCTTGCAAGGTTATATCTACGCCAAACCCATGCCGGCTACGGAATTGGCGGGCTGGGCTACGGAATACCAGCAAAGAAAAGAACCAGCACACCCTTATACCATCCATGGCTGGTTTGCCAAATGGATGGTGATAACCCGCATCGTGCGTGCATCTCTACTACACATGCCGAACCTGCTAAATGGTTTTACCATCAACGATGGCATACATAAAGAACTTCAGGAGAGCCTACAAAATTTACCACTTAACGATGCACACAGACAGCAGATAAGTGCTGCTTTCGATGAATATGGCCAGTCCATCATCGCATCATTGGCCATGCAAAGATATGGAGAAGACATTTTCGGCCTACTGAATATCGGCGAAAAAAACCTAAAGACCGCTGTTTATAACATATTATAGGTTGGCAGTGGATGATGTTTGCCAAACGAATGTTTTTCGAGCTATCGTCAACTTTGGTGTATGAGCGTCGGCGTCTGTCAGATATCGTCTTGGACGGCGTTATGCAACTCCCAATTTGGGGTTAAACGGTTTCCCCGACTTGAGGACGCCGAAAGCCAGATGCAGGAGCTTGCGCATGGCGGCGACCACCACTTGCATGGGGCGTTTGCCTCGGGCCAATAGCCGGTCGCAAAAGGATGCGATGATGGGGTTGTGCCGCTTGGCGACCACTGCCGGCAGGTAGAGGGATTTGCGCAACAAAGCATTCCCCGCCTTGGCGATGGGGGTCTTTCCTGCCCATTGACCCGACTGGCGAATGCGGGGATTGAGGCCGGCATAGGCAACCACCTGTTTGGCAGAGTGGAACCGCTCCAAGGGGCTGAGAAAGGCCAGCAAGGTGGCGGCCGTGTTGTCCCCAATACCAGGGATACTGGACAGCAACTCCTGTTGGTTTTTGAGATCGGGGTGTTTATCGATATGGATCTCGATCTGCAGGCGTACCATCTCGATCTGCTGATGAACAAATTCCAGGACGGCCTCCACAGACTTCCGCGCTGGCCCCTCGGCCGCTTCCAGTCGGCTGTTCTCCATCGTTTGCAGTGCCGGGAGGTCCTCCAGACGTTGGACCAGGGCCTGGAGGGTGACGATCTCCTCAGCCGGCGGCACCCAGGGCGCAGGACGGTGCATCCGGCAATACCGGGCAATGAGCCGGGCATCGGCCTTGTCCGTCTTGGCCCGGGTCAGTTCTGTCTTGCCGAAGGCATGGATCTGGGCCGGGTTGACCACGCTGATGAGGATCTGCTGTTGCGCCAGAAAGCGTGCCAGGTCCCGCCCGTAGACGCCCGTGGTCTCCATGCAAAGATGGGCTTCCTGGGCGTCGTGCCTGGTCAGCCACTCCAGGAACTGCTGATGTCCAACGGGTGTGTTGGGGAAGACCTTACTGCGATACTTGCCCTCAGCGTTCAAGAGAGCCACATCGAATTTGGTCTTGGCCACGTCGATACCAACGAATAGAGTAGGATTAGTCATGCCAATCTCCTTGAAAAGATAACGGCGATCTACGGACCATGCCGGTTCAACCTTATCTGTGCAGGCTCTTGCCCAGGGCAGGCCTTGGATACCGTCCGAACGGGTGGCAAAGGTGAGGCGAGCGATTAATCTGCATTACAGGATTGATTCCTTGGGTGACAACCAGTCTTGCCCGCCTCGCTCCGGGGATCAGCCGAAGGGTACCAATCCACAGGGACTGGTTCCAAGACATAAGGGTGGTAAGTTTCTGCGCACCATTGGTATGGCTCGCGCTGAAGTCAAAATCGGCATGATGAATCTGGTCTATAACATGCGGCGATTTACCTGCTTGATGCAGCAATCGGTGGCCAGGTAGGGATCAGTCCGTCCAAAGCCCATGAAAAAGGCTAAAAATACGCAGATAAAGTAGGGATAATGCGTAAAAATCGCCTGAAATCGGCGAGGAAGGGGGAATATTCCATTCTCAAGTCGTGAAATTTTTGTTATTCGAAGTGCCCTTACATCCGGCGGTGACATGCGCATTTAATACAATCAGTTACCTAGCTTAGGCAGTGCTTTGGGCGGCTGGAGTAGTTGGCATCAAAACCTCCTCGCTTTATGTCTGTCGGACTGGGAATCAGCATGAATCTGGCTCGTTATTGTTGGTGGTTGTTTTGGTTCAAAGTGATGTCATCGGCAACCCTCTCCCTTCGTCCTGACTGTAGCTTTCCTGAAACATTCCTTAACGCCATAAAAAGCACCAAATAAACCGATGCAGAGGGCAGTTCCCGAAAGGACACCCTCCAAGGTTGTCACAATAACGTTACAAAGGGCTGGGACAAAACATCTCTTTCGTTGCCACGTTTGTCAGGTTTACAGGCTCTCAGGCGCCGTTACGCTTCGCGGCATGACTCTTGCGTTCAGTATAACCATTTCCACAACGAGAAGTAGATGTAGGGAAGGGAACGTCACCGATTGCCTGTTGTTCGTGAATTGAGGGGGACAGTATGGATTTGCCGCAGGATCATCCGGCAGGCAGGCTTTCGCTGGAGCAGCGAATGACCTGCGCGATCCGCCGAGTGCAGAAAAACGGGGGAAACTTCGCCTTGCTGCTCATTCGCCCTCGCTACTGTCTGGTGTCGCAGATCACCCGTGGCGTCCTTGTGCATCCTGGCCTCATACGCCAGATCTATGACCGCCTGCTGCCCTTGGTGCGGCGCATCGACAGCGTTGCCCTGTTGAACGGGCAAAATATTGCCCTCCTGGCGGAGGGTGTGAAGGGTACTGGAGCCGCATTGTCTCTGGCACGCCGCCTCCATGCCCTGTTGGATGACCCCTTTTCCGCTATGGCTGAGCGTGGTGCCATCGATTCGGATATGGGTGTTGTCTTGTATCCTCTCCATGGGCTCACTCCCACGGATTTAATCGCCAATGCCAAGGCGGCTTTGCTACAGACTACACGTCCAGGAGGTACGGACATGGAACTGTACAACCAGACACCCCCTTCCGTCGTTACAACAGATAGAGGGTTTTCTGGCGCAGAACTAATGACAGCAATAAATCACGATGAACTGTTTTTGCACTACCAGCCACAGGCGCACCTCCCGGATGACTCAGTCTGTGGCGTAGAAGCATTGCTACGCTGGCAGCACCCTCGCCACGGACTGCTCTACCCGCAACAGTTTTTCCCCTCCGCGCGACTTCATGGTGTCCTTCTGTCCCTGGAAGCCTGGGCCTTGCGCCACGCGTGCATGAACTTTGCGTCATGGCCTCCACAAGTCACCGCCGGAATGCATCTGGGGATTAATGTGTCCCCGTCATTTCTCTGCGATGCCGCATTTCCCCTTCTGCTGGATGCCGTGATCGGAGAGTCTGCGCTGTTGCCGTGCCTGATCAGGCTGGAAATCAATGCAGAGGATCTGGTGTTACACCCCGCCGAATGGGTTTCGCGGATGCCGGCCATTCGTCAGCTGGGGGTGGGTATCGTCCTCGATCATGTGGATGACCTTGCTCTGGTCCCCAAGCTACTGCGCATGTTGAAGCCGGGAATCATCAAATTGGATATGGATATATTTGTCGGAGAGGACCCCGCTCTTGTCCATGGGGCTATAGCGGATTTGAACGAATGGGCCGGGCAATATGGAGCCCGGCTTATGGCCCAGAATGTTGAACAAGTCAGCCAGCTTGCTTATGTGACGGATAGCGGTATTGGCGAGGGGCAGGGCACCTTATTTTACCCACCCCTGCCAGCCGTGGCTGTATATGCTTTGCGTAACCGGTAGGAAATAACAAGCCAACGGAGGTGCCTTATGACTCAACATATCCCGTATGAATCCCTGGGCAAGGGAAAAACAGTCGTCATCCTCATTTTTCTCCTCGCCGCAGTCTGGTATCTCCCTTGGCGGGCGGGAGTCCTGAATGAAGACCATCTGGTTTTTTCTGTTGTTCTATATGGAGCGGAGCTTTTCAGTTTCTTTACCATCATGCTCCATCTGTTCATGACCTGGCGTCTGACATTAAGGAAAGCGCCGCCCGCACCCCCCGGTTTGCGGGTGGCTGTACTCGTACCGACGATCAACGAACCCGTGGGCATGCTGCGCCAAACATTGCTAGGTGCCATCCGTATGGATTATCCCCATCAGACCTGGCTACTGGATGATGGCCGCCGACCCCAGATGCGGCGCCTCGCCAGGGAGATCGGGTGCAACTATCTCACGCGCACGGACAACACCGACGCCAAAGCCGGATCCTTAAATAACGCCCTGCACCATATCGAGGCGGATGTTCTGGCTATTTTTGATGCAGATCATATTCCAGCAAAAGAGTTCCTGACACATACCCTGGGATATTTTAGCGACGAAAATGTGGCCTTCGTACAGACACCACAGGATTTTTACAATCTCGATTCATACCAGCATATAAAAAATTCGCACAGTCAGAGTATCTGGATGGAGCAGTCACTTTTCTTTCGCGTGATACAGCGCGGCAAGGACTACTGGAATGCCGCATTCTTTTGCGGTAGCTGTGCGGTGATCCGCCGGACGGCGCTGGATAGTATTGGTGGCTTTGCCACGGGAACGGTCACGGAGGATTTGCATACCTCTCTGCGCCTGCACAAAAAGGGTTATACGTCAGTCTATCATCCGGAATCTCTGGCGTATGGGTTAGCACCGCTATCCATAGGCCCTTATCTGCAGCAGCGCATACGCTGGGGGCAAGGAGCCATGCAGGTGTGGCGCAAAGAGGGCATTCTGTTCACTCGCGATCTGACCATACCCCAGAGAATCAATTATCTGGCATCAACCATTACCTACTTCGATGGTTGGCAGAAAGGAATATTCTATATTGCACCGGTGCTGGTATTGGTTCTGGGATGGTTGCCCATCGTTGATATTGCTAGTGTCACCTTTCTGTGGCACTTCATCCCCTATTACGTGCTCACGTTCTGGGCTTTTGAGGAAATCAATCGCGGCTATGGCCGTGTGCTCCAGACAGAGCAGTTCAATATGACGCGGTTCTGGGCGCTCATGGTGTCAACCTTGGGTTGGTTCAGAGGAAGAATCACCTTTTCCGTGACGCCAAAGAATGTTAGCTCCCATCATGGAGATCATCACTACATAATCCCCCAATATTCCATACTGGCGGCGAATGCAATTGCTATTCCTTTTGGGATATGGGGATTATCTGGGTACGGTGCGCTCCCTACGAGCGCACTGGTGGCCAACATACTATGGTCTTTTGTGAATATCGGGTTGGCGGCACTGGTGGTGGCTATGACCCTTTTGCGTCGTCACCGGCGCAATGAATATCGCTTTCCCGTACCGCTTGTGGTGCGTATTGATGATCCGTCGGGTCCGTCGGAACTGGCCATTGCCGAAGACGTATCGCTTTCCGGATTTCGTATTTATTCGCGATTAGCGCAAGAGATGGTCCTACATGATAAAATTAGCGGTCGCTTGCTGATTCCCGATGGAGAGATTCCATTTTCTGCGGAGGTGATTGGCGAAAATGAGGGCGAAATGGGTAAAGTCCGGACTGTGGGTTGCCGACTCATCTGGCCGGACGATGCAGCCAGGGACCGCTTGGGGCTTTTCCTCTACGGCTCGAATTTGCAATGGCGGGTTCTCGGATTGTCGGATCGGGTACATACTCCCCTAGAGAGTCTACAGCTCTGGTTGATGGGGCACGGAGTCCATGCCAATGCCGTCAGACGTTGGATTCCTGTCTTTTATCAACGGCTTGATGTTTCTGGCGATCAACAGTGGGTGGGCTTGATTTCCGGCAACACCAGCGGACCCCGCACCTTTTTGACCTATGATGCTCTAGGTTCCGAGGCCGATGTGCAAATGTTGATGCAAGGCAAATACCGGCAGCAGTCTTTACGCATCAGGGCGGATTTCAGTGAGCGGGTAGGGAATTCCGTCGCGCCGGTGTATGTCTACCAAGCGGCGGAATGTGCCGCCGGGTGACATGGGGCTGCCTCCGGAACCAGATGTTGCCCTAAATATCCTTAGCGGTGGCAAGAGAGGAACCTAAATGTCACTCATTGGTGCGGGATCAGATCTATTGCCACGTTTTCTCGTACCTAATCCGGGCGAAGAGTCTCTGCTGCGGCGCCATGGTCCATCCATCGCGCCGCGGGCGAGGGCATTTACCCATCGCTGGGCAGCACTCCTGCATCAGGAGAAGAGTCTACAACCCCTGCTGCGCAAGCCTTTCCTGGCGCTGGCGCTGCCACTCATAGAGGGCCATTATGCCGCGCTTTTGGGCACAGACTATGACGCCGGACGACGGGCGTGCTTGCAGCACGCGGGCGACCTCCCGCGATCTATTCTATCGGGCTATTACCCAGGTAAACCGGATGCTGACGCATCCGCAACCCGAGTCGTCCATAGAGGATATCCTGTCCCGAGGAGTCAGCCTGATCGCCAATATCCTGCAAGCTCCCTTGGTCTGGATTGGTATTGCTCCCAATGGACAATCGGAGTTGTCCATTGCGGCTGCGGCGAGTCCTGGGGTTTCGGGCCTCGCCAGCATGCGGGTATCGGTTGATCCTGACGTTCCAGAAGGGGCTGGACCCAGTGGGCAGTCTGTCCGTTCGGGGCAGCCTTATGTCTGCCATCGTGACGACCCGATTATGGCGCCCTGGCGGAATCTGGCCATCGCTAACGGCATCGGGGGCTTTGCGGGTGCGCCCTTTTATCTCAATGAAGGTGACCGGGGAATCGTTTCTATTTGCCGGCGCGATGAGGAAAGCTTCCCAGAAGATGTCGTGGGCCTGATTTTCCATCTGGCCGAAGATGTCGGGACCTTTCTGGATCGGCTGTGCAACCTCTTAAATCAACTGGTGAGCAATATCCATATTGCCTTGGATGAATATCATAGCCGTCAACAATTGGCGGCTGAACGAGAGTCTCATGCTTGGCAAGCCCACCACGATTGCCTCACCGGTCTGCCCAATCGACTCGGCCTTGCCCGGCGTTTGGGCGACGCCAGCGCCCGGGCACTTCGCCATGAGCGACTGCTGGCCGTGGGGATGCTCGATCTCGATGATTTCAAGGCCATTAATGATATCCATGGACACGCCATTGGTGATCGTCTCCTGGTGGATATGGCCGGACGCTTGAAACGGGCTCTGCGCCATACAGATTTTGCCGCGCGCCTGGGGGGTGACGAATTTGTACTGGTGCTGGAAGACCTGCAGGATCTGGGCTACTTGGAGGCGGTCATCGCCAAGGTGGGCGAGGTCCTCTGTTGGGCTGATCCAAGGGTTGGCTGTGAAAAATCTCCAGTGGCTGGCGACGACGCCACTGCTGAATACGTTGTCCTCCCCCATAACGGCCGCTATCGTGGCCTTGGGGTTGACGGGCACGACCATCGACATCGCCCATCATGCCTACCACCGGGTGTTGGAGGCCACGCTCAAAGCCTTCCGGACGGAGGGCACGGTGGACTGGACAGTCGCCGAAGATGCGGCCGATTTCTTCCAGCAAACCCTGTTCAGCGCGATTCGTGAGACAAACGGGCACCCCCACGTTCCCACGCCCTAAAACCCTGTCAGCATAACCTCTCCCGCCCGTCGACACCCTTAATATGCCAGATATCCTCCTGCTATGTAGACCCTGTTTTCGCCAGAGATGGTTGCAACACCAGCGCCTGTATCTTTTCTGAAGCAAGTTCGCACCCACCGTGAATGCTGTGTTACGCGCGGCAACAGTAGCGTTTCAGGGAACCCATAGCGAATTGGAGCAGGAATTGTTGCGGATCCTTTACAAATTGCATTCGGCAATGACGCTTGAATCCATAAACATAACAATTAAAAACAATTAGTTACAATAGTGGCATAGGGGTTGCTATAGGAAAGGCGTCCCTCCCGAAGTTTTGGGGACGCATTAAAGCGACGATCCAGGATGATCAGAAGATCCTTCTGGAACCTTTTGGGAACACGAATTGATTGGAGGAAGTCATGAAAAAGTCAGCCCTTTTAGTTTCTGCATTGGCTCTTGCGTTTTCTGGTGCCGCGTTTGCTCGGGACAACGGGAATCCACCCCCACCCCCACCCCACCATT
>NZ_JAAZTY010000155.1 GCF_018854775.1 Acidithiobacillus ferriphilus
CACCCGCCTCGCTGACCAGATCATCCACCTGGAGCGCGGGCAGATCGTGGCGGGAGGGCAGGGACAAGGGACAACATAAGAGGGCTCCAGACGTGTCAGTCAGAAAGTCTCGCGCAACGATTGCGCAGAGCGGCCAAGGCCACAGACAGACGCCGATCACCATCGGCATCCGGTGTCGGACCATAACGCTGGGCCAGATAGATTTCACGCACAGATTCCCGCTGATCCTCTGGCAACCGCTGCCAGAACAAACTCTCCACTCCCGGTCGCTCGTCTTTTAATCCCACAGTACGCAAAGCGCGCAGCGCGCGCTGGCGCCAATATCCGACATCCCTACCCGCCCGATAGCGGCGCCACAATATCCATGCCATCAGCAGCGAAGCACTGACCACTCCCAGCGACCAGTAAGTCAGCGTCGCGTGTCGATACCACCCCCGTGCTTTCGGCCAGTGTGGCGCATAGGCAGACGACTGCGCAATCTGCATGATTCGCGTACCCGCCGACGTCCAGAGAGCGCGCTGTTTGGCCGGCGTCAGGTCGATAACCATATTAAGCCACTGCCATTGCATCCAGTCCCAGAGTTGTAGCGCCCCAGGCACTACCGCGGGGGCTAATATACCGGTCTTGCTGCCACCCTGACCAGATATCGTCGCCGGCGTCGCATCCAGGCGTACCCAACCTTGTCCCGGTAGCCAAGCCTGCACCCAGGCATGGGCCATGCTCTGCCGCACAATCCAATAGTTACCCGCCGGGTTATACTCGCCACCGTGATACCCCATCACCACCCGTGCCGGAATTCCGTCCAAGCGGAGCAGCAGAGCCAATCCCCCGGCGTAGTATTCGCAAAAACCAGTATGGGTATGGAGCAAAAAATCCGCCATGCTTTGCCCATGGGGATAACCTGCTGGCTCCTGCAGGCTGTACCGGAAAGAAGAGTCATGAAACCAGTGCAGCAGGCGCTGCACCACCACAGCATCGCTGCCACCCGCAAAATGCGCCGCCAGTGCCCGTAGTTTCGGACTCGTCGTGTCGGGCACCTGCAAAGCTGCGGTGCGCTCCGCCGCAGAGAGCACACGTGGTGCGGCAGGTGCAGACCAGACCATATAGCGTATGGGCAAGCCGGAGGCCTTGTTCAGACGCAAGACACCACCTGCCTGCTGCCGGTAGGTAACTGGAATATTCAGACGATAAGGCGTAGCTAAGGCAAACAGATAATCACTATTATCCGGGCTTAGAACGATTTCCTGTCGAATGCCCGTGGTTCCGGTGCCGACACCTGTAGATGCAGCACCTCGCACCCTGGCGACAGGTGAATCCGCTACCCACGTCCGGCCTTCATCGCGCCAAAGGATCGCTCCCACCCAATATAAATCCTCCGGATCGGCCGACTGCGGAATGATCTGTGCCCGGAAAGCCGTGGTGGAGTCGAGGGCCAAGCGGGTAATACTGTCAGGCGACAAATCCGCGCTGAAACCCGAATGCGCCGCCCCCTGTGGTGGTGTCCAGGCCCAGAGCGGCGTCGGCGTGCGCGGCAACATCAGAAAAAAAATGGCCGTCACTGGCAACAGCATCAGCAGAAAGATCAGACTAAAGGCCAGCATATAGCGGAAATCCCGCCAGTGCAGCCCTTCTAATGCGCGCGCTACCGCTGCATCGGCCAGGGGCTGCCAAAGTAATCCCAGCAAGGACAGATATAAGGCCGCCAATAGAAAAATACCGAGCAGAACATCCACGCGCAGCCACGCAGCCACCCCCATACCCAGCAGCACCAGCGCCGCCACCTGATAAAAGTCGCGCTGACTGCGTATTTCCAGTGCCTTCACCGCCAGCAGCACCAGCACTGCCTGACTGGCCATCGCCAGCCAGTTGCCCCATCCGGTCAGCAGCAACGCCAGCGTCAGCAGAAAAAGGCCCAGCATCCAGCGTTGCGCCGCACTAAACCAGGGCAGGCGCCCATGCCAAGCCCCATACAGCCCTAAACCGGTCGCCGCGATCCAAACCACTGTGGCCCAGAGCGCTGCCTCCGAACCCAGCGCGAGGAGCAAAAAGACACCCATCAACGCCGCCAGTAAGGAGCTCACAATACGCGCGGGAAACCGCAGCCCAGGCGTCATCAGCCCCCCCTTCCCGGATGCGGCAAGCGCCGCAACCATTGTCCGGCCATGCGCAACCCCAGAGGCAGGGGAGCACGCTGCTCGACCTCCCGGAATATCGGTAAAGGAGGCTGTTGCGCCAGCAGCAGCAAGGCTTGATCCAGGCCCGATCTTCCGCGACCCGTAATCATCCCGCCAGGCATCCGTAGTTGCCACGCCCAGCCCCGTTCCAACGCGATCTCCAGCGCCGCGCGGAGTATTTGCAGGCGCTGCTCCACTGGCCAGTGTTGCAGCGCCGCATCTTCCCAGTCGAGCAAGATCCGTCGCTGCCCTGCCTCCTCCCGCTCCCGGGTAGGCAAGCGCAACTCCCCCTGCGCGCCTAAAGACCAGTCCACCCGACGCCAGACTACAGCACCCAGCCCTTCTCCGGGCAGACGCTCCCGCACCCAGAGCAGATCACCGCTGCCACCGGGCTCACCCCCTTCAGCCTCCTGCTGACCCAGATCTGCCGGCAGCAACGATGGCTCGCCCGCGGTGGGAGCCACCCAGGGCTGGTCCGCTGACTCCACCGTCAGGTGCAGACCTCGCCAGACAAAAGCAAAGGGAAAGGCGGAACCCATCCGTAGAGGGGGTAAGGGCGGCTGACCGCGTAGCGGCGGGTGCCAGGGCAGCGCAACCAAGGCTTGCTGACGCGCGCCCACTCGAGTCAGAGTGCATTGCGCATCACCCAGACGCAGTTCCAGCAGCCACAGGGGCCAGGGGCGTGGATTATAAATGCGCAGGAGCAGGTCGCCCTGCTCTCCTGCGGTAAAAATCTGGCCGGGCAGCACAGCGGCATGCACCCGCCAGAGGTTGCCGATGGCGACAAAACCGGAAAGCACCATGATGGCCAGCATCATGGAAACCAGCAAGAACAAGACATTATTACCGGTGTTCACGGCAGAAAAGCCGAGGGCCAGGGTCAGCCCGACAAAGACCTTACCAGGACGGGAAAGACGTACCTCCCGCCGTTTGCGACTCACGGACCAAAACCCCAGGTATCCTGCATCAGCAGTGCCGTCAGTTCATCGCCGCCCAGCGATGCGCTGGACAGCAAACGATGTCCCAGCACCGGTACCGTCACCGCGCGCAGATCATCGGGTGTCACAAAATCCCGGCCCGCCAGAAAAGCCCAGGCCTGTGCGCTCGCCTTGAGCGCCAGCAAACCTCGTGGCGACAACCCAGTCCGCACCCGCGCATCCTCACGACTGCGTTGCGCCAGGGCCAAAAGCATTTCCTGTAGTTCCGGACTCAGGAATACCGCCGCAACCGCTGCCTGCCACTGGCGCAGCAGCGCGGCATCGGCCAAGGCTTGCAGATCGGCGGGCCGTCGATTTTCCCCAGCCAACAACCGCC
>NZ_JAAZTY010000156.1 GCF_018854775.1 Acidithiobacillus ferriphilus
ACTCCGGTGTCCCGGCAAAAACAATGCGCTGTTTTCTAGTCACCGAGCCGCACCCTTTTGTTCGCCTTACGGCGAATCAGGTTTTGCTTGAGGCGGGACAGATGATCGACAAAAAGGGTACCGTTGAGATGGTCAATCTCATGCTGCAGGCAAACCGCCAACAACCCATCGGCCTCCAATTCAATGGTCCTGCCCTGCACCGTGGTCGCGCGCACCGTCACTTTTTCGGCGCGCCGCACCGTCTCCACCACACCGGGTACCGACAGACAGCCTTCCTTCATCTCTTCTTCACCCATGCTCGCGATAATTTCCGGATTCACCAAGGTCAGCAGATCATTGCGATTTTCTGAAACATCCACGACAATCAGCCGGTGACCAGCGGCCACCTGCGGCGCGGCCAGACCGATACCGGGTGCATCGTACATGGTTTCCGCCATATCGTCGGCCAGTTGCTGTATCTGTTTGTCCACCCGGACTATGGGCTGGGCCATGCCCTTGAGGCGGACATCGGGGAACTCCAGTATTTTCAAGAGGGGCATTTCGTCACCAATTATTACCATCCGGCAAAAATCGTATCTTGAACTAATACTATTCCTTGCGGAAGTCCGGAGGAGATCATTCATGCGGAAGTACATCTGGCGCAACACCCTATTTTGTCTTGGCCTCAGCGCCATGGCCCCGGTGATGGGGCAAACTGCGCCGTCTGGCATACAACTACGTAGCGAACAAAGTTACACCGTCAAATCCGGAGACACCCTCTGGGGAATCGCCGCACATTTCTTGCGGCATCCTTGGCAATGGCCGCAGATCTGGCATAAGAATCCCTACATCCATAATCCCAATCTCATTTATCCCGGTGATCGCATCGTGCTCACCCATGGGGCCAACGGCCAGCCCGAACTTCGTGTAGAAAGATCTTATGGTTCTCATGCAGCAGGTTCTTCGGCCGTCGAACTTCATCCACAAATGACGGTAGAACCCTTGTCCACCGTGGCTACCGGCGAAGTGATGCCCTTCCTCGGCACGCCGGGGTTTATCGCCAGCAAAAAAGCTTACGATGCATTACCTTATCTGGCGGCCAGTGCCAACAGCGGCCAGATCGTCTACACCGTGGGCGACAAGCTGTATGCTTCCGGTCTGAAACGGGTCCCGGTGGGCACCCGCTATGGTATCGTCGCTCTTGGGCCGGAACTGCGCCGTCCCGGCGTCGAGAAGCCGCTCGGTTATGCGCTCTACGACCTGGGCAGCATCATCGTACGCAGTGACAGTTCCCATGCCGCCGTCGAGATCGCCGATGCCCGCAGGGAAATCTCGCTGGGCGATCGCCTGATCCCCGAAGCGGGCACCAAAGTACCGCGTTATTTCCCCAGCGCCCCCGCCCACCCGGTAAGCGCTCGGATCATCGCCAAAATGAGCGACTACCCCGAACTCCTGGTGGGTCAGGCCGTTATCGTGGATCAAGGCCGGGAAGCCGGATTGAGCGATGGTAATCTGCTGCGGATTGAAAGGACCAGGGGAGACACGAAAAATGCCGTGACTGGCAAATCCTTCGCTCTGCCGCCTCAGAAAGTGGGCGAAGTGATGGTGTTTCGGGTATTCCCCACGGTCTCCTACGCCGTGATTACCATGGCAACGCATGGCATCTTGGTGGGTGACAAGCTGGTTAGCCCGCGCCCGGTAACCGCCAGCGACAGCTCCGCAGGAAACGGGTGACAGACCGGGCCTGGCTCGCCCTCAGCCGTATCCCCGGCCTCGGCCCGCTTCGCCAGCGTGCCCTGCTCGAACGTTTTGGTGCGGTGGAGCGCTGCTTTCAAACCGGGGCTGGAGCCTTGCAGGACCTCGGCCTGCAAACGGGACAAATCGCCGCCTTGCAGAAGGCACCCGAGGACATTCTCACGCCTGCAGACCAGCGCTGGCTGGAAAGTCCCGACACCGACCTCTGCCGCTGGGCCGACGCCGATTACCCGCCCTTGTTGCGCCATATCCCTGACCCGCCCCTGCTGCTCTATTTACGCGGACAGCGCGCCCGTCTGAACCAGGCCATGCTGGCTATCGTCGGCAGTCGCAGTGCCACGGCCACCGGTATCGCCACCGCCGAAGCTTTTGCCAAGAACCTGGGTGAAGCGGGACTCATCATCTGTAGCGGCCTGGCCCTCGGCATTGATGCCGCCGCCCATCGTGGTGCCCTTCACAGCGGCACCGTCGCCGTACTCGGTACCGGTGCCAACCTTATCTACCCACGTAGTCATCTGCAACTCGCCCGTCAGATTACCGAACAGGGCCTCATCATCAGCGAACAGCCGCCCGATACCGGTCCGCGCAGTGGTCTATTCCCCCGCCGCAACCGCATCATCAGCGGCCTCAGTCTTGGCGTATTGGTGGTCGAAGCGGCTGACGGCAGCGGTTCACTGATTACCGCACGACTGGCACTGGAGCAGGGTCGTGAAGTCTTTGCCATCCCCGGCTCCATCCATTCGCCGTTGTCGCGCGGCCCGCACCGCCTCATCCGCGACGGCGCCAAACTGGTCGAAAGCGCCGAAGACGTCCTCAGCGAACTCGGCCCGCTGTACGCCGTGCTGCGCGGCAGTCAGGCCGCAGCAGACTGGCGGCCGGAAGATTCAACACAAGCTAAAGTTTGGGCCGCCATGGATTTCGACCCTCTCGCCCCGGAACAGATCGCCAGCCGCTGCGGATTGACGCTGACCGAGCTTTCGGCCATCCTCTTGGACATGGAATTACAAGGTTACCTCGCGGCCTGTCCCGGCGGTCGTTTCTGTCGCCTCCCACCGGCTTCCTAAGGCCACGGTATGGAAGACGTCATAGACATCATTAGTTATTTGCTCGACCATCTCGACGACGAAGACGACGAGATGGTCGAAGAGCGTTTGCGCGCCGTCGGTTTTCCGGACGACGATATTCAGCGCGCCCTCGACTGGATGGAAGGCTTCGCGGTAGAAGCGCAAGAGGACACCAGCCCCCGTTCACTGCGCGCCTACCATCCCTACGAACAGCAAAATCTTTCTGTGGCTGCCCGCGGGCAACTCCATGACTGGGAGCGGCTTGGTGTCATCAACGGCGCCATGCGTGAGCGCATTATCGATCGCCTGCTCGCCCTTGGTCTGGACGATACCGATCTGGAAACACTCGACTGGGTGACCTTTATGGTGATGGCCAATGATCCCGGTCCGGAGGCCTTCTGGGTCGATGCCTTACTGGGCGCCGACGGCGCACGGATTCTTCACTGACCCATGGCATATCAGCTCGTTATCGTTGAATCGCCGGCTAAAGCCAAAACCATCCAGAAGTATTTGGGGGATGACTTTCAAGTGCTCGCTTCCTACGGCCATGTGCGCGATTTGCAGCCCAAAGAAGGTGCTGTAGATACCGAACATGATTTCGCCATGCGCTACGCTGCCATCGAGCGCAACGAGCGACATGTGGACGCCATCGCCAAGGCCCTGCGTGGCGCCGACAAGCTCTGGCTCGCTACCGATCCGGATCGCGAAGGCGAGGCCATCTCCTGGCATCTGGTGGAGCTGCTGCGCGAGCGTCACCTGCTCGGCAACAAGCCCGCGCAACGTGTCGTCTTCCACGAAATCACCAAAAAAGCCGTGCAGGAAGCTATCGCCACCCCCCGCGAAATCGCCATGGATCTGGTCAACGCCCAGCAAGCGCGCCGCGCCCTCGATTATCTGGTGGGCTTCAATCTGTCGCCGCTGCTCTGGCGCAAGGTGCGTCCGGGCCTCTCGGCGGGCCGGGTACAAAGTGCTGCGCTGCGCCTGATCTGTGAGCGCGAAAATGAAATAGAAGCCTTTGTCAGCCGCGAATACTGGACCATCGCCAGTCGTCTGCAGCAGGCCGGCAGCGAATTCACCGGCCGCCTGACCCACTGGCAGACGAAAAAGCTCGAACAGTTCGACGTCACCAATAGTGATCAGGCCGAGGCCATCCGCAGCGGCATGGAAGATGATCTCAGCCGCCAGGCGCTACGGGTCCGGGAAGTGGAGCGCAAGAGCCGGCAACGCCAGCCTGCCGCGCCCTTCACCACGTCCACCTTGCAGCAGGAAGCCTCGCGCAAGCTCGGCTTCAACGCCAGCCGGACCATGCGCGTCGCCCAGCAACTCTACGAAGGCATCAATATCGGCAACGAGACTGTGGGCCTCATCAGCTACATGCGTACCGACGCCGTCAACCTCGCCGAAGAGGCCATCGCTTCCATCCGTGACTTTATCGGCAGCCACTACGGCAGCGAATTCGTCCCCGAGACCCCGCGCCGCTACAAGACCAAGACCAAAAACGCCCAGGAAGCGCACGAAGCCATCCGTCCCACGGACATCGCCCGCAGCCCGGAGGCCTTGCAGGGCGTACTCGAACGCGATCTCTGGCGCCTTTATGATCTGATCTGGAAGCGCAGCGTCGCCTGCCAAATGGCGCCTGCGCGTATGGACCTGGTCGCCGTCGATATGGACGCCGGCACCCATTGGACCCTGCGTGCCAACGGCTCCACCGTCACCTTTCCCGGCTTCATGGCCGTCTATCAGGAAGGCAAAGATGACGGTGACGAGGACGAAGGCAACCGTATTCTGCCGCCCCTTGATACCGGCGATGAACCGCAGGTGCTTGGCATTGATTCCGAGCAGCACTTTACCGACCCTCCCCCCCGTTATAGCGATGCCACCCTGGTTAAAACCCTGGAAGCCTATGGCATCGGTCGTCCATCCACCTATGCCAGCATTATTCAGACCCTGCAGAACCGCGAATATGTCGCCGTCGAGCAGCGCCGCTTCCGCCCCACCGATCTCGGACGGGTGGTCGGTCGTTTTCTGACCAATCATTTCGAGCGCTATGTGGATTACGGCTTCACCGCCAGCATGGAAGACGAACTGGACGCCATTTCCCGGGGTGAGAAGCAGTGGCAGCCGGTGCTCAGCGCGTTCTGGGGACCCTTTCGCGCACTCCTTGACGAAAAAGCCAACGTCAGCCGCACCGAAGCCACCAGTGAAGCACTGGATGAGGCCTGTCCACAATGTGGCAAACCCTTATTCCTGCGCCTCGGTCGTCATGGCCGTTTTGTGGCCTGTTCGGGGTACCCCGAATGTAATTATACCCGCCCGGTGGACGGTCCTCGCGAACCCGCCGAACCCGTAGGTCGCGACTGCCCGGACTGCGGTAAGCCGCTGGTCTATAAAACCGGGCGTTATGGCCGGTTTATCTCGTGCAGTGGCTATCCCGAATGTAAGCACATTGAGCCGCTAACCCAGCCTAAATCCTCAGGAGTCATTTGCCCCCAGTGCGGTGAAGGCGAACTGGTGGAAAAACGCAGCCGTTACGGCAAAATCTTCTACTCCTGCAACACTTACCCCAAATGCAGCTATGCGGTCTGGGGACCCCCGATAGCACGCGCCTGTCCCCGCTGCGCCTGGCCGATAATGATCGAAAAAAGCGGCAAGCGCCTTGGTGAACAACTCGCCTGCCCCCAGAGCGAATGCGCTTTTCACTTCCCGGTGAACGCCAGCGACGCGGAAATTGCCGCCATGCTGCCCGACTACACTCCGCCGCCGCCCCGCGAAAAGCGCGCGCCGCCGGCCAAGAAGGCGGCTCCTGCCCGTAAAGCGACGGCGAAAAGCACCAGGAAAACGGCCGTGAAAACGGCGGCTGCTGCCAACAAGCCGGCAAAGGCGGAAACAACGTCCGCGGTGGTAAAAAAACCAGGCAAAGCCAAGACCCCGGCGGCAAAGAAAACCACGTCGTCCAAAAGTACGGCCTCATCAGCCAGCGAATCGGCCACGCCCGCGCCACGGAAGCGCGCTGTAAAGAACGTCGCCAACTCATGACCTACGTTGTTACCGAAAATTGCATCCAGTGTAAATATACCGACTGTGCCGAAGTCTGTCCGGTCGAGTGCTTTCATGAAGGACCGAATTTTCTCGTCATTGATCCTGACGAGTGTATCGACTGCGCCGCCTGCGTACCCGAGTGTCCTGCCGACGCTATTTTCGCCGACGATGAACTCCCTGCTGATCAACGCGACTTCACTGCCATTAATGCGGAACTCAGCATAGACTGGCCGGTCATCCTCCGCAAAAAGGCAGCATTACCCGATGCCGAAACCTGGAATGGTAAGGGCGACAAGCGCCCTTTGCTGCGGCGCTCATGACGCGCGCACTTCGATGTTTCACGTGAAACATGGCTAATCCCCGTTCCCCCGGCACGGAAACCAGCGCGCCTTTACGCGTGTCCGGAGGCGTTTTCACCCTCTCCATCCTCCATCTGGAAAGCAATAACCCCCAACAACTGGCGCAACGTATCGCCGAAGAGCATCAACGCCACCCCGCCGCTGCCGATTTCCATCGCCATGCGCCGGTGGTCCTGGATCTGAGCGCCATACCCGAAGAAGCGCCTTTGGCTCTCACCGAAATCTTGAATGTATTGCGCGCCGCCGACTGGTTCCCTGTCGGTTTACGCAATGCCGCTCCCCGTCATCAGGCATTGGCGCAGGATCTGAACCTGCCTGTTTTGCGGGGCCAAGATCGTAATGCCGCCCCGCAGCCAGAAACACCCGCGCCCGCACAATCCGTCTCAACAAGTCCGGGTGGCCTGACCATAGATCACCCGATCCGCGGCGGCCAACGCAGCTATGCCCGTGGCGGCGACCTTGTCTGTTTGGCCGCCGTCAACGCCGGCGCCGAAGTCATCGCCGACGGCAACATCCACGTGTACGGCCCCTTACGTGGCCGCGCTCTGGCCGGCGTCAACGGCCAAGACAGTGCGCGGATTTTTTGCATGAGCCTGGAAGCAGAGTTGATCTCTGTTGCAGGTCTATATCGCATCCTCGAATCGGATCACCCCCTCTGGGGCAAGGCGGCGCAGATTTACAGCCGCGACGAGCAATTGCATATTACTGCTTTAACCTTATAAATCTTGGAGAAAAGAACCGTGGCCAAAATCATTGTCATCACTTCAGGAAAGGGTGGGGTCGGCAAAACCACCACCAGTGCCGCCTTTGCCAGCGGCCTCGCTCTGCGCGGCTATCGCACCGTCGTTATCGACTTCGACGTGGGGCTGCGCAACCTCGACCTGATCATGGGCTGTGAGCGACGGGTTGTGTACGATCTCATCAATGTCATCCAGGGCGAGGCCAAACTGCAGCAGGCGCTCATCAAGGATAAGCGCTGTGAGAATCTTTACGTGCTACCCACCTCCCAAACCCGCGACAAAGATGCCCTGACTAGTGAAGGGGTAACAGCGGTTATGGATGAACTGCGCACGGAATTCGATTACATCGTCTGCGATTCACCGGCAGGGATCGAGTCGGGGGCACTCATGGCGCTCTACCATGCCGACGAAGCCATTGTCGTCACCAATCCAGAGGTCTCCTCCGTGCGGGATTCCGACCGCATTCTCGGCATTCTCGCAGCCCGCTCACGGCGCGCGGAGCAGGGCGAAGAACCGGTGAAGGAACATCTATTGCTGACCCGTTACTCCCCAAAACGGGTGGAAGGTGGGGAAATGCTTTCTCTGCAAGACGTGAAGGAGCTGCTACGTACCCCCCTGCTGGGCGTGATCCCCGAATCCGAGGTCATCCTCCAGGCCTCCAATCAGGGCATACCCGCCATTCACATGGAAAACAGCGATGTGGCCGAGGCCTATAAGGATGTCGTCGCCCGCTTCCTCGGCGAAGAGCGTCCCTTGCGCTTTATTCATCCGGTCAAGGTGGGGTTCTTCAAACGACTCTTTGGAGGCTGACATGTCCTTTCTCGATTACTTCCTCGGCTCCCGCAAGAAAACTGCCCATGTAGCAAAGGATCGTCTGAAGCTGATTCTCGCCCACGAGCGGGATGCCGACGGTCCCGACTTCCTGCCCGCGTTGCAGGAGGAACTCCTGGCGGTGATCGCCAAATATATTCCCGTAGACAAGGAAAATATCAAGGTGAGCATGGAGCGACGCGGAGATTATGAGGTGCTGGAATTGAACATCCTGTTCCCCGATCAGCACTGAACACCGGAGAAGATCGACAACACCATCACCGCCAAAGGCCCCGGCAAGATCAGGAAGAAGCCTGGTGGTTTAATGCAATGCGGCTAATAATGCGCGCAGATAGTCAGCCAAGGGACTGGCGGGTTGAACGCTTGCCAGCGCTTCTTTCAGGTAAGGGCGTGCGGCGTCGTTGCCTGCTAATGCCAGAGTGATGCCCATCCCGGTCTTCCAGCGCAGACTATCAGGAGCGAGGGTCAGCGCATGGGCATAGGCGCCCTCGGCCAGGTGCAAATCGCCCTGTTGCTGAGCCAGCGTGCCCAGCATGCCGAAATAATCAGGGCTATCGGCGGGTGCAGGCCGCAGATTGCGCAATAAGGACAGGGCTTGTCCCGGCTGTTGTTGGGCGGCCAGCAACCGGGCTTCAAGTAATGTTAACGGTATATCACGGGGCGCGCTGCGGAGACTTTCGCGCAGCAATTCCAAGGCTTTTGTCGTCTCTCCGCGCTGCCACAGACTTTCTGCCAATCGCAATTTCTCGTCTTCCCAGGCGCTGCCGCCGGGAATGGAGGCAGACTGGACGGCTTGATGCCGGGGGTGGGTAAACGGGATCATCCGCGCACCGGCAAATGTCTTGGCAGGATGGGCACGTCGCTGCGGAGCGGATCGTTCCAGACTCCCCGGTGCAGAGCGGTTCTGGTCCGTGCGGGAAGGGGCGTGCAACAAGGTGCTTTGGGGCACATTGACGGAGCTCGTTGCCATGCCCTCCTGTGGGGATCGCGGAGAACGGCTCAAGACTGGAGCAATCGCCTGATTGTCAGGTACGGCGGGGGTCAGTTCCGCCGCTACAGGCGCAGCCTTGACCGGAAGCTTCCGCGCGGTGGTTTCATAGGAAGTGGGTAAATAAAACCACCAGAAAACCGCGCTGACCACCAGAAAACCACCCCCCAGCAGGATAAGCGCTCCCCAGCGGGGTAGGGATCTGGGGCGAGGCGCCTGCAATGCCGCCGGGATCTCAGGCCCGGCGCTTTTGCGCGCCTGTCGGCGATCCAGATCGTTCAGCACATCGTGAATCAAGCTCATAGGCTCCACCATAATCGTCGCGCCTGAGGCGTATCTGCAAGCGCCCTCAGCACCGCACGGCGCCCCACCCGACGGCGGCCAGACCCGTAAGTCGCCAATAACGCCTTGTGGGCGAGCAGATTGAGCAGCCGCGGCGTGCCCCCACTGCCACGCTGGAGCAGGCGCAAGGCGTTGGGCTGGAACAGCGGGCCGCCAGTATAGCCGGCATGGCGCAGCCGATGCTCCAGATAGGCGCCACTTTCGTCGCGGTTAAGGGGAAGAAGCTGATGATGGAAGCCGATCCGCTGACGCAACTGCCGCATTTGTGGCTGTTGCAGACGAACATCCAGTTCTGGCTGGCCAAATAAAATGATTTGTATCAATTTGCATTTTTCGGTTTCGAGGTTGGAGAGTAGGCGAATGCTTTCCAGTGCGGTATCCGATAGGGTCTGAGCCTCATCCACCAACAGCGCCACGCGATGTCCATCGCTTGCCGCCTGCAACAGGCTGCGGTGAATGGCTTCCAGCGGCTCCTGGGTGGCCTCTAATTCCAGTCCGCTCAGATCAGCGGCGATGGCGCGAAGCAGGCTCGTCGGTGACTGTTGGGGGTTGAGTACGTAGGCGGTGCGAAAGCGCGCATCCATGCGGTTGAGCAGGGTGCGGCACAAGGTGGTTTTGCCGGTCCCGACCTCGCCCGTGATCTTGACGAAACCTTCGCCATTATCCAGGGCGAAGTGCAGCAAAGAGAGGGCGGCGCGGCGATTCTCATCGGCGAAAAAGAACCCCGTGTCCGGGGTGAGGCCGAACGGATATTCGCGCAGACCGAAGAACTCGAGGTACATCAGTGGGCTGCTTCCATCTGTCGCGCCGGGAGCACAGCGGTGTTGAAATCCAGATCGTGCTCCGACAGTTCTTTGCGGGCTTGGTGAATTTGCTGCTGCCAAACGCCACGCTTATCCACCACAATGGGCTTGATGAGCACCACCAGTTCACTTTTGATGGCTGTTTGTTGCGTACTCTTGAAGAGATAGCCTAAGTAAGGAATGTCCTGCAGCAGCGGAATACCTGAATGGCTACTGTGTTCGTCGGTTTTCATCAGACCGCCGATGACGATGACCTGCCCACTTGCGGCGCGTACTACCGTATCGACTTCGCGCACGGAAGAACTGGCCAGAGGCAGAACGTAACTTTGATTGCCAACCGTAAACGCCTGGGCCTGGGTGGTGACACTGGTAACCGATGGATGTACGTAAAGGGTTACCATACCGTCCCCGCTGATGGCTGGTGTGACATCCAGGGCGACCCCGGAAAACAGCGGGGAAAGCACGGGTGTTGCCTGATTGATGACGGTACTGCCGATGACGCCGGAACTGGTTCCGGCATTGGTTTGCACATTGGTCACATAAATGTTGTCCGTGCCAACCTTGATGACGGCCGTCTGGTTGTTCAGCGTGGCCACCCGTGGGCTGGAGAGCACCTTGACCTTGCCCTGGGTACCGAGAGCCTCCAAGATGGCGTTGAAGCCCTTGCCGCCGCTGATGACCGCGTTGAAAACGCCGCCAAAGGGTTGCACCGCATTCATGGCGGGCAACAGACCCGGCGCCAATTGGCCCAGATTTGGGGTGGTCCCACCACTGGTGATGGTGCCCTGGGTGGGAGCATAACCATTGGTATTGAAGCTGCCATTGGAATTGATGGGCGCGAGTTGATTGATCTGGGCATTACCCATCACGGTGCTCCAGTTGATTCCCGCCTGAAAGCCGCTGGAGAGCTGGACCTCCAGAATCTTGGCTTCCAGAATCACCTGCCGTTCCAGGCCATTGGTGAGATGGTGCAAAAACGCCTGTATCTCACGCTGGCGGTCCGGCATGGCACGTACCACTATCACCCCGGACAGGGGACTGATGATGACCTTGCCTTCTTTACCGGCAACCATCCCCAGCAGGGGTTTCAGAGTTTTCCAGAAGTCGGAACTGCTATCGGTTTTTACTTCCGCCGAGGGCTTGCTCTGACCAAAGGCCTGGCCTTGTCCAACCATGCCACCACCGCCATTATTTCCGGAGTTGCCGTTTAGTTCGGTACCGGCGACCGTCAGTTGCGATTTGGCGCTGCGGGCGATGTCCAGATAATTCACCCGATAGATGCGGGTTTCCGGTGCGGGGGGGTAAATCACGATCTGTCGGCCCTGAACCTCGTACTGATAGCCGTAAGCCGCGCGGATCGCCCGCAGGGCATCATCCAGGGTGACATGATGCAGATCGAGGGTAAGGCTGCCTCCGACTTTCGGAGAAAGGATGACATTCTGGCCTGAACTCATCCCCAACCCCATGAACACCTCGCGGGCAGGTGCATTCTGAACCACCAGATCAAAGCGTTTCTGCAGTGGCGACGGGCGACGCGGAATCAGGCTGTCCACGGGCGGCAAGAGCGCCTGTTGCACGGCCGGCGGGGGTGGCTTTATCGCCGGTTTTGTCGCCGGCAGCATGGCGCTTGCGGGATTATCAGGCACCGTTTGGCAACCCGCCAGCCAGATACAGCTCATCAATATTGCCAACTGTTTGCGCATGATCATTTCTCTTCACT
>NZ_JAAZTY010000157.1 GCF_018854775.1 Acidithiobacillus ferriphilus
GGCCTGTTCGATCAGGGAACGTGCCGCTCGCCGAAGTACGCCTTCAATGCCCAGGCCCAGCTCTCCCATACCACTCTCAAAAACGGTACTATCTTTCACGGCGCACTCCTCGTTGCTCATTGGTCGGCAAACCCTTTGTAGCAACAGTGCGCCACCTCACTCAAGTCAGATGTAATCTGCCCGTACACCACTTTCGATTATAGCTCCCGCCATATTCGGCAGCGGTGAGAGAATGGCCTCCTACCAGCCTCACAAGGGAGATTGTGTCATGCAAGCCAAAGACCGTTCAACCTCTCCGTCCTCCGCGCCCTGGAACAAGGGCAAGATCGTCGGCCAAAAACGCCCCTTCAAGCTGCAAGAGGTCTGGGCTATCCGGATTCGTCTGCAGTTGGCGTCCAGAATCCGTGACCTTGCGCTTTTCGACCTTGCTATCGACAGCAAGCTGCGTGGCTGTGATCTGGTGGCCCTGCGTGTCAGCGACGTTGCTCACGGACAAAGCCTTTTATACCGAGCGATAGTCCTGCAGCGTAAGACGCAGCGCCCCGTTCAGTTCGAGATCACCGAACCCACTCGAACGGCGGTCGCGGCCTGGATCGCAAAGGCAGGTCTGCGACAAAACGATTACCTCTTCCCCAGCAGGAAGCACGACTCTCCGCACCTGTCGACCCGACAGTATGCGCGGATCGTCGATCGGTGGGTGCGATCCATCGATCTGGATCCTGCCGAGTACGGCACCCACACCCTGCGCCGCACCAAGGCGACGCTGATCTACAAGCGCACCAAAAATCTCCGAGCGGTTCAGCTTTTGCTGGGACACACCAAGCTGGAGAGTACCGTCCGGTACTTGGGCATTGAGGTGGACGACGCCCTGGAGATCGCGGAACAAATGGAGGTATAGGCAGGACCATGCCTTGAGATAGTGCAATAGATGCCCTATCCTGAGCCTATGACGACGTATCCCCCGGTGGATGATTGGCGCGTGCGCATCAACGGTCGAGAGCCCCATCCGTTGCCTCACGTCCACGTCCAATTCCGGGATGGATCACGGGTATCCTTGGCCATCGAAACCGGGGAGTTGCTCTCAGGCTTTGTGACACCACGGAAGCGATTGGTTCCCGTGCGCGCTTGGATAGCGGCGCGTCGGGAGACGTTGCTGGCGGAATACCGGAGGCTGAACCCATGAACCATGCACCACAAATTCGCAAAGCCGAGATCACCGGGCCATTCCAGGTCACCATCGAATGGTCGACTGGAGAGACCTTTGTGACAGACCTGAGCAGCACCACTGGTCCCAAGCGGGAAGGAGACCCCTTTGCCGCTCTCCACGATCCGGCGATTTTTGCGCAGGCCCAAAGCGATGACTGGGGAGATGGCCTGAGTTGGCCGGGCGGGCTGGACCTGGGAGCAGACCAACTGTACAACCTGGGTCGCCAGCAGGCAGGCCTGCCCACGCGCGAGGACTTCGCCGTATGGATGGAGCGAAACCGGCTCAGTCTGAATCAGGCCGCCCAGGCTATCGGTATGACCCGCCGCATGATTGCCTACTATAAAAGTGGGGCTAGACCCATACCGAAGACGGTTTGGCTGGCCTGCATCGGCTACGAATCCTTGCGGCACGAGGCCGCGTGATCCAACGCGAAATGGGCGGTCATGCAGCAAAAGCTGCCGTTCGGTGGCTTTTGTCATTGTCCTGTTTGGAAGCCGATCCTGTCTGCTGACAACAGCTTCCGAGAACCGCACCCCATTGATTCACTATGCTACCTGTATATTTCTCTGTATCGCACCTAGGCTAATTATTTCTGAGTTTATGAGGTTTTTCTTGACGTTCGAGGTGCCTCACAATCTTCTTGAGCGCAAATGAGATTGGCGACATTAAATTTTTGTTCAACTGTTCTATATTATCCGTTGAACGATATTCAACTGACTTGGCGATCAGAGCGGCAGGGTCCCAGTTTCCTGCGTGCGGAGTTGAAAACTCATCTTTCAGTTCTTTCTCCAGCTTTTCTCTGTTGAGTTTTATCCTGTTCCCGCAGCGCCACAACCAAGGTGTTGCTACACATTTTCCTTGTATTGCCCCAAACAAAAAACCCACTTGGAATAATAAAATCTTATTTTTAGATTTTATGCTCCACGAATGATCTTCTTCGATTTGTTTTTTGCGCTTGGTAGTCACAACATATTTGTCGCGGGTCAGATCTTTCAGATTTATCTCGAATGGCTTGGCAATCTGGTCGAAAAAACCTTGTATTGCGAGACGATACACTTTGTCAGCCTCATTGAGGAAGATCTTCCGATCCGCGGTGTCAGGAACAATGGCCAGCATCGACTCGGTAAAAGCCTTGATCTCGGTCATGGCATCGTCGATGCGCTTGCCGATGTCCGGCTGTTTGGCGGCGGCCTGCACCCTGTCCCAGCGGCCCGATAAGGGCACCCAGAACACGCCTTCCGCCGTGTATTCGTCGCGGTCTTCTGCTCATCCGCCACACGGGAGACGGGCTTCGCCCAGTGCGGAATGAGTCCCCAACGCATCATCGCCCATTCTGGACCAGCGCCCACGTCCCTGATCACTGAACTGAGCAACATGATTTCATCGCGGCTATGTATGGCGAGATGACAGTGGAGCTCAAAGACAGATGCCAGCTTGAATAAGTCGGGACCCCAGAAAGTTCAGCTATCTACAATAGTAGTATTATTGGGTCGCCTAAAAATTCATATGGAATGCCCTACAAACTAAAAGTAACTTTTTTAATTTCAAAAAAATACCCGCATACGCGGGCAAAATAAGGAGAGAGGATGATATGAAATGGTATTTCAGCAGAAAACGACGTTGTTTATTGATTGACAGATGACTTCATCATTTGCATATTGTCATAACAGGTCCGATATGGTAGAGATTACCCAATAAAATCATGAGAGTCGCATGTGAAGCCTGAGCAGACCCACCAAGGCGTTGGGATAATTTCCGCTTGGATGGATGACATATTGCAAGTCAGGCTGGAGATAGAGATGGGATATGATTTTGGCGGAGTAGTAGCATTCAAGGTCGGTTTCCGCCGTGTGCGGTCTACCCCGCAACCATGCCCGCGTCATGCCGATTCCCAAGCTGTCGCCAGGACGGGCCAACCAGAAATGACGAAGCCGTAACCCGGCACCCAGATACCATGGCAGGGCATTGACCGGGTTGGGCGCGGCTCCCAACTCCAGGAATCCCCCCCAAGCCATCCCAGCCTGTTTCCACCGATACTCTCCTATGGAATACAGACCACTGGTATCGTTACCCAAAGCAGATTGATATTGAGGGAGCTGACTGTTTTGCCAGGCGCCAACCTTCAGCGTATAGTGACCGCCGTCCAAAGACCCGCTCCGATCGGCCTCCAGCAAAATCATGTCGCCGCGATCATAGGGGTCCCGTAAAGGGTGGATGGCATCTCCTTCAAATACGCCACCCATGGCGGTCCAACCGTCTGCGCCGTAACTTCCCATCACACCCAGACTGGAGAACGGATAGGAAGACGCGGCAGGCACATTGACACCAATAGTCGGCGTGAATCCATAGGAAACATTCAAGAACCGGCTCGCCACCCCGCTTGTATCGAAATAATCATTGGCACTGATGAGTCCTGCCCGTAGCGTGGCATTGCCTATATTTTGGCGGTAATACAGTTTATAGAGTGCGCCCCTGCTGAGGCCCGTCAGGTTGTTTACGCCTTGAATATCGCCCACATAGTTCTCCGGACTGCTATTTTGGATCGCTAAAAACTCGGTGACCAACCGACCGCCGGACCACCACCCGGCGCGCGCGGTATTAAATGCAAAACCCGCTTTGCCGGTAGCATTGCCCACCGCTCCCGGTGCCACTCCCCCAGAGAAGTTGTCCGCGCCATCCAGGCTGAGGTGCAGATTCCATGAAAACGCGTTGCTGAAACTGGTGGCATCCGCTGTGGATGCTGTCTGACAGGTGAAGGCACATATCCCCAGGCAAAGCAACCAGACGGGACGACGCGTACGACACGGTGGGCGCGGCTTTAAAAGCAGCGCAAGACAAACGTTACGTCCATTACGAAATGGTGGCATCATTTGGCCTCAGAGTGACCTTCAAACTAATGGCATCTTACTTTTACAAACCAACAGGTTAATTATCCCACGGTGTTCTCGTGGGCAATAACAATATAAAGTCCGAAATACTCTTCATATAGCGTATAGCACCAACTATAACTATTACAAAAAGCATCGTTAAAGTTATTGACCACGCTGATATCAGCGATGGAAACGAGTTGATTCATCCGAACAGGATCAACCTTACGGCAAGTTCAGGGAGTTGGTAAATGCGGCAAATTGTCGCACCCCGCCCTTTTCTGCCGCATCATCGGCATCAAGGTGGCATGTAATACTATGTAACCCATCCATAACTGCCACCCATTACCGCCGCCAATAGGGCGCCAATAATAACGCTTCCGGCACCAGCGTTTTAATCGCTGCGGGAATTTCCAGCGTTAAACCAGGGCGTGGGCGGATGCTGACCCACAATAAATTCGTACGCATATTGAGATCGGCAAATACTACCCAGGAGTCGTAATGGTGCAATACGGCGTTGATAATACGCAGGGTGTGTTGCTGGCGAATACCGCTTTTCTGGCGGAGCCCGGGAAAGATCATACGGAAATCGGCGAGGAGATGGCCGGCATCATCGCGGCTAGGGACCCTTTTCCAGAGAGGCTCGTCTGGTTGCAGATCGGCAAAAACAGACGGCTTGAGAGCGGTCGATTCGGGAGATTTCAGCGCCAACAGTGATACAGACATGGGGCTCTCCTGCATAAGCGAGTCGCCCTCAGTCTGCCTACTTCGCCGCAGGGCGGCAAGAGCTTCAGGCGTAGCGCGCGGCGTCCGCTTCGATGATTCTGCGGGCCTCGGCCACGCTGGCCCAGTCCTTGAGTTTGACCCACTTGCCGGGCTCTAAATCCTTATAGTGCTCAAAGAAATGGCGGATCTGGTTGCGCAGTGGCTCGGGCAGATCACTGACATCCCGGATAGCGGAGTAACCGGCAGCGACCTTGTCGTGGGGGACGGCGACGATCTTGGCATCGATGCCCTTCTCGTCTTCCATCATCAGCACGCCGACCGGCCGGGCACGGATCACGGCGCCGGGAGCGACGGGCTGGGGCGCCAGAACCAGACAATCGGTGGGATCACCATCGTCGGACAGGGTGTTGGGGATAAAACCGTAATTGAGCGGATAGTGCATGGCGGTGAAGAGGAAACGATCGACAACGATGGCGCCGGATTCCTTATCCAGTTCATATTTGACGGAGGAACCCTGGGGTACCTCGATCACGACATTGATGTCATCCGGCAGTGACTGGCCGGCCGGGATTTTTTTCAGGTCCATACAATAACTCCTTGTGGATGATCAGGAAAAAAAGGCGCGCACGCGGTCAAGGTCGGCGGCGGTGTCCACACCTGCTGGGGGCGCTTCTGCCGCGCAATATACCGCAATCTGCACGCCGCGCTCCAACGCCCGCATCTGCTCCAGCGACTCGATATTTTCCAGAGGACTGGCGGGCCAGACGGCATAGTCCTGCAAAAAGGCATTGCGGTAGGCGTAAAGACCGAGATGCCGCCACCAGATGCCCGGGGTTTGCGGCAAAGTCTGCCCGCTGCTCAGGGGGAAATGGCTGCGATCCCAGGGCATAGGGGCGCGGGAAAAATATTGAGCGCAGCCGTCGGCATTGAGCGCCAGTTTGACCGTATGGGGATCGGCCAGATCATCCCAGTGGGTGACGGGGACGGCGGCGGTGGCCATCTGCCGTTGCGGATGGTCCAGCAGCAGCTGGGCGGTGGCGTGCAACAGGGCGGGCGTCATGCCCGGCTCATCACCCTGCAGATTGACGATGACGGCGTCGTCGGCCAGTCCCAGCAGGCGCGCGGCCTCCGCCAGGCGCTCGGTGCCGCAGACATGTTCCGCGGCGGTCAACAGGGCTTCACCGCCATAGCTGCGGATGCAGTCCACCACTGCGGGGTGGTCGGCGGCTACCACCACCTGCGCTGCGCCGCTTTCCAGCGCACGTCGCCGCACCTGCTCGATCATGGGGACGCCGCCCACATCCAGCAACACCTTGCGCGGCAGGCGAGTGGAGGCCAGCCGGGCGGGAATCAGGACGCAGAAGCTCACGCGGGCTTGTCCTCGTAGGGTTTGGCCTCGTCAATGAGCAGCACCGGAATGTCGTCGCGGATGGGATATTGCAGGTGGCAACGCGGGCAGCAGAGGGCCTGACGCTGGGCGCAGGGCTGCAGACTGCCTTTGCATCGCGGGCAGGCGAGCAGGTCCAGCAGACGGTGGTCGATACTCATCAGCTTCTCCAGGGCAGCAATGATTGCTCCAGCCAGGGCTGAAAGGATGGCTCCAGCTCCGCTTCGATGCGCAGGGTCCAGTCGTCGGCCTGCGCGAATTCCCGGCATTTTACGGCATCCTTGGCGGTCATGACGAGGGGGCGGGGCAAATGGGCGATGTCGCTGGCGCAAAAGGGGTGGTGGTCGGAAAAAAATCGAGGGTCAGGGAAGGCGCCCAGGCCCTCCAGGCTCGCAATAAAACGCTGCGGGCGGGCGATACCGGTGACCGCCGTTACGTGCTGTCCCTGCAGACTGTCGAGGCTGCGGGAGCGGCCTGGATCGTTGACGGCGACGAGGTCTTTGGGCTGGATGCGGAAAAGAAAACGGGGTGGCCCGTTGCGCTCCGGGATGGCTGCTGCTGCTGCGGCGTCCATGAGCAAGGCATCGGCATGGAGCATGACGTCCGGGCGCTCGCGCAGGGGGCCGGCAGGGAGGCAATGGCCATTGCCCAGGGGACGGGGGCCGGAGAACACCAGCAGACGCAGGCTGGGTTGCAGGGCGAGGTGCTGGAAGCCGTCATCCAGCAAGGCCAGATTGTGACCATCCGCAGCGGCTGCAGCGATGGCGCGATGGCGGTCAGGGCACAGATAGACCGCTTGTGTCTGTTCCTGTTCCTGCGCCAGCAACAAGGGTTCATCCCCGGCCTGTTGAGGACTGTCGTCGCGTCGCACCCGATAGGGCCAGTGCGGCGGTCGGGCGCCGTAGCCCCGGCTGATGATGGCCACCCGCCAACCCGCTGCCGTGAGTTGTCGCGCCAGCGCCGCCACCAACGGCGTTTTGCCGCTGCCCCCTACGGCCAGATTGCCGACGACAATGGTGGGGATGCTCGCCGCCCTGCCCTGTAGGTGCCGCCGTCGCCACCACGCCACCTTGCCGGCCAGCGCTCCCAGAGGCCGCAAGGCGGTGGCCAGCGCCCCGCCCTCCTGCCATTGCTGCTCCAGGGTCTGGCGGAGGGTCACCAATCAAAAACCCGTTGCAAAAACTCCGGCAGGCGCTCGCCCGCGTGACGACGCTCCTGCCAGAAAATACGCCGGGTGGCGTCACCGCGCTGGCGGGCGGCCATCACATCCCCGCGCAGGGCTTGCCAATGACCGAGAATCTGCGCGGGGTCCTCCAGGGTGAGGATGGTGTCGGCGTCCAATTGTTCGGCGGCGTTCAAAGTCACGCCGGGGCTGACGCTGATGGGCCGGGAACCGGCATAAACCTGCCACTGCAACATCGGGGAGGCGGTCTGCAGATGCACCGCCTGCGCCGCCGCCGACAGGGCCGGATACCAGCGATCCGCATCGACGGCGATCACCGCTCCGGCGGGCAAGGGCGCGCGCTGCCACCCGGACAGCCTGGGCAAATCCGCAGGTGCATCGGCGCCACCGAGAAACAGTAAGCCCTGCCGGGACAGGGGCGAAGCGGCCCAGGCCTGCCGCCATCCGGCCCACTGGGCGGCACTCAGCCCTTGCGCCCACCACAGCAGGCCCTCGTCGGTACCGCTGATCATGGCCCGGAAATTGGGGTCGACCTGGGCGATGGTGAACAGGGTGGCGAAGTCCACGGGTTCCTGAACGGCTTCGGTGATGCCACGCCCGGCCCAGGCCCCGGCCTGACGCGTATCCTGCGGGTAGACAGCCTCCAGCGGCGCCGGAATCTGCGAGCCGGGATCAGCTGCCATCAGCACGGCGGGTATCTTTCCCCAGCCCAGGGCGGCGGCAAGCCGTGGTCTGGGCGTCCGGCCCAGCGCCAGATAACGCAGGGGCGACAACCGCTCCAGCACCCGTCCCACCGCCTGGGGGTGGTCGCAAGGCCCGAAACCATAGCCGAGCCGCTCGGCACTCTCGGTGTGCTGTTTCAGAAGGGCCGGGTACTCCGTCTCAAAAGTCATCACCATGCGCAGATCACGGCGCTTTTCGGCGATGGCTTTCGCCAGCTCAATACCCAGTCTTTGCTGGTCAGCATCGCTGAAGCTCTGCATCCACAGGATAGGACCGCGCTCACCCGGGGCTTTGATCCAACCCCAACGGGCATTCGCCTGCGCCGTCCGCCCGGCGCGGGCGTCCCGCCAACTGGCCCAGCGCGCGCGCAGCAGGCCGTTTTCGTAATACGTCATGATATCTTGTCTTGCATTTCAATCCGCCCGACGCGTGCATCAGCGCGTTGCCGCAAATCAATCATGGTCGCTTCAAGCGTCTGCTGCAAAGCGATCAGAGTATCCTTATTGGCGTCGCGCGGGATCCGCAGCGGTTCGCCCCAGAGGATCACCCCGCGCGCGCCCGGCAGCGGCAGCAGAAAGCCATCCCAACTGGCGAAACGTTTCGCCCAGCGTGCCGAGTAGGTTACCGGCACGATAGGCAGACCGGAAATGCGCGCCAATTCGATAACGCCCTCTTGCAGCACTTCGCGGGGGCCGCGCGGACCATCGGGGGAGATGGCCAGATCGTACCCCGCATGGGCGGCCCGCAGCATCCCCCGGGCGCCCTTGACCGCCCCGCGCCGGGTTGAACCGCGCACCGCACCGTAACCCCAGTGCGCCATGGTGGCGGCAATCAGTTCGCCATCCCGATGTTCGCTGACAAGGATTTTTATCTTACGTCCGCCCACCCGCCAGTAGGCATGGGCGACCATAACACCCCGCCCATGCCAGAAGGCCAGCAGGAAAGGCTGTCCGGACTCGATCAGGGCGCGGACGCTGGCATCCCCCTCCTCGTGCCAGCGCACACTGAGGGCCATACCTTTGATGATATAGGCCGCCAGTGCGGCCACCACACGTAAGGAACGCCCTTCCAGCCGCACGGGTCAGTGATTGCTCAGGGTTGCGAAACTGATCCGGGTCAGGCCAGCTTCCTGCGCCGCGTCTAATACATCGATGACGTACTGCTGCGTCGTATTCTTGTCCGCGCGCAGGACAATCACCCGCTCGGGATCTTTGGCCGCCAGCGCTTTGAGTTGTCCGGTCAGATCGGCCATAGACATAACCTGCTTATTCATGCGCACTTGGCCGCTCGCGCTAAGATCGATGGTGATGGGCGATTTCGGCTCACCGGCGGCGGCCTGCTGGGCTTTGGGCAATTGCATGGAGAGATGGGACTGATGCACAAAGCTGCTGGTGACCATGAAAAATAACAGCAGCACCAGCACGATATCGACCATGGAGATCACATTGATCTCCGGCTCTTCACTCACCCGCGGGCGCAGATTCATTTTTCAGTCCCACTGGCTATGAGATTCACCAGTTTCAGGGCCTCTTTTTCGAGGGACAACACCAGCGTATCGACCTGCCCTTTGAAATAGCGATAGAACATCAGGCTGGGGATGGCAACGATAAGGCCGCTGGCGGTGGTGATAAGCGCCTCGGCGATGCCGCCCGCCAGCGCCTTGGGATCACCCGTGCCCACCATGCCGATAGCCGCAAAAGCGTGCATGATACCGAACACGGTTCCGAGCAGGCCCAACAGGGGCGCCACCCCGGCGATACTGCCGAGAAAGTTGAGGTAGCGGTCGAGATGCGCCACCTCATGACGGCCAGTTTCTTCCACCGACTCTTTGATCACGTCGCGCGGCTGTCCCGCATCCTGCAGAGCCGCCAACATCATCCTGGCCAAGGGCGTGTCGTTTTCATAGAGTAATTTGACCGCCTGCTGTACCTTACCCACCCCTACCAGCTCGGCTATCCGGGCCGCGAGATCACGCGGCGCAACACGCCCCCGCCGCAAGACCCAGAGACGATTACCCGCGATGGCCAAAGCCACAATTGCCGCCAATATGAGAATCGGCAGAACAAATCCGCCCATTTTAAATAACCCCAGCAACTCTTGCACATCGCCTCCAGAACCCGTTCGATTGTGACGAAGCCGGAATATAGCATATCGCCCAGGAAACGGCAGCGACCGGCCCCGTGCAGACGTCCGCGTTCAGGCGCCGGGTTGCCAGTAGGCGGGCGCTGGTGGCAGGGCACGATGTAAGCGCCCGGCCTGCCAGGTCCATGTGCCCGACTTGCCCTCGCCCAGGTAAAAGACCTGCGCCTGCGCTGCCGCAGCCGATAACGCCGCTCTTTCCGTGTTGCCCAGACTGGCGGGGGCGAAGATGGCCTGCACCCGATGCAGCGCGGCACCGTGCTCCGCCGCAAGCCGCTTGACCGTCGCGACGTCGGCGTCCCCCAGAATAAGCACATCGGGTCCGGCGCCCCAAGTCACCATGCAGGGCTGGACAGGTGCACTCAGGGTCAGAAAATGCATTCCTGTCGGTGCCACGCCGTCGGCCCGACAGAAAGCCGGTGCTGGCGGTCCGCCGGGATAGTCGCGGGCTCCGGCAGGCCACCACTGGCGGGCAGCGATAGGCAGCGGCTGGGGTGCGGAAATGTCGCTGCGCAACCACGCATCCACCCGCGTCACGCCCTGCTGGCGCAGCGCCGCCGCAGCGGCGGCCTCG
>NZ_JAAZTY010000158.1 GCF_018854775.1 Acidithiobacillus ferriphilus
GAGCGTTCCGGGGTTGGCCATTCTTTATGGCGGTATCGTCAAGAAGAAATGGGCGCTCAATTCCGCGATGATGGTCTTTTACGCCTTTGCTGCCGTTCTGATTACGTGGATGCTCTGTGGGTTTAGCATCGCTTTCGGCAGTCCTGTGCACCTGGGCCCCGGAATACTTTCGGGACTATTTGGTTGGCCCCGCCCCGTCATGTCCGCCATCGACAGCATCGGCCAAGCCAACATCCCACTATTGAATGGCATCATGCCTGCCTTTGCCTTTCCACAGTCCGCATTGATTTACTTTCAATTCGTATTCGCTGCCATTACCCCAATTCTGCTTGCTGGCGGCGTTCTTGGACGAATGAACTTCAAAGCATGGATTATTTTTGTACCAATATGGTCCGCGCTCGTTTATTCAGTGGGCGCCTTCATGCTCTGGGGTGGTGGCTGGTTAGCGCAACTCGGAGCCGTTGATTACTCCGGAGGTTACGTCATCCACGTCGCTGCGGGTATTTCAGGATTCGTAGCGGCGGCGGTGATTGGACCGCGACTTTTTGCAGACCGGGTGGATTTCCCTCCGAACAACCTCATTATGGCCATGGCGGGAGCCGGTCTTTTGTGGCTTGGCTGGAATGGATTTAACGGCGGCGATCCTTACTTCGCCAATCAGGACATGGCCGCTGCCGTGATCAATACCAATCTCGCCACGGCGGCGGCATTGCTGACCTGGCTGTTCATGGACATGGCGTTTCTCGGCAGAGCGTCTATGGTGGGGGCCATCAATGGCATGATTTGCGGATTGGTCGCTATCACACCGGCCGCGGGTTTCCTGAATGGTTGGGGTGCACTGATTCTTGGCGTAACCGCCGGTATGGTTCCCTGGATTACCATGAACAAGATAGGACCAAAAACATGGCTGAGTAAGGTTGACGATACGCTTGGCGTATTACACACCCACGCCGTTGCCGGTGCCGTAGGTGGATTGATGGTGGGTCTTCTCGGCGATCCACGCATGGTCCTGTACTACGGAGCGGGCAAAACATCGGACATATCCGTAGATGGGTTACTCTATGGCGGTGGATTCTCGCAACTCTGGCATCAATTGATTGCTCTCGTGGTAATCGTGGGATATAACCTCGTTATGACGTTCGTCATTCTGAAACTGATAGGGGTGTTCATCCCTCTGCGCATGAGTGACGCGGATTTAGAGGTCGGTGACTACGCCATACATAAAGAGGATCCCATTCCGGGAGTCATGGGTGCGCCCATCGAGAATCTGGTGCCGAATAAACCCGCATGGGATGGTCCCGATACGGTCGGGCCAGCGACTCACTACCCGCCGGTTGGTACGGATTAGTTGATGGCTTAACCCTGCTGTTGCAGAACCGCAGAGGACTTAAGATGATTCCCGATTCTGTTCTGAACCGATTACAACATCTGGTGCGCGTCTACGAATTCAGTACATTTTTCGAGGAAACGGCTAGGCTAGCCGCAGACCTGATGGAGGCCGATGGCGCCGCCTTCATCGTCCACGAAGATCATAACCTGCGTTACCTGTTTTTTCATGGCCTACCCACGAGCTATTCAGAACTGTCGAAGCACGTTTTTCCAGACGACCGCGGAAACAGCGGTGCCGTACTACGGACGGACCGCGCCATTTATGTGCCGGATTATCCACACAGCGCCCACGCCATGCCGGAGTATGTAGCTACTGGGTTACAGGCAAGCCTCGCCCTCCCCGTCCACGGCCCCCAGGGTGCCAGTGGCATCCTGGCTGTTGCCTGGTTCCGCCCGGCGCCCGCAGAGCTCGCTGAAAGCACTTTGCACCTGGCACAATTATTGGCCGATATGCTAGGCGCCGCGTGGTACCGGATGGGTATTGAGCTGCACCTGGAACAGATTGCCACTCAGGATACCCTCACCGGTGTACCCAATCGCTACCAACTCGAAGAGCGCCTGAACATCGCCTGTGCCCGCGCGCTGCGTGATCAACGCATCCTCGCCATTGTTTTATTGGATATTGATGGCTTCAAGGAAGTGAATGACAGCTTAGGGCACAGAGCGGGGGATCGTCTGCTGCGGGAAATTGTGACTCGCCTGCATGATGTGCTGCGTGCCAGTGATACCATCGTCCGCCTGGCCGGTGACGAGTTCATACTGCTGCTGGAAAAACTGCACAGCCCGCGCGATCTGGAAGATGTACTCCAGCGCATTCTGCTGGCGCTCAACATTCGCATCGGGGTAGATAATCAGCAGGTTGGTATAACCGCCAGCGCTGGCGTCACCACTTATCCGCATGATAACGTCGATCCCGTTGAGCTTATCCACCATGCGGACCAGGCGGTCTATCGCGCCAAGGCGTCGGGTGGGAATTGCTGGAGCTATTACGATCATGCAGATGATGACCGTCGGCGCTCCGCCCAACACCTGCGCGGCGAACTGGAACGCGCGCTGTCAAAACAGGAGTTTGTCCTCTACTGGCAGCCTATCATCGACATGCAGAGCGGTCTTTGCGTTGCTGCAGAAGCATTGATCCGCTGGCAGCACCCTGAGCGCGGTCTGCTCCTGCCCGACAGTTTTCTGGACGTCGCGGAGAACTCTACGGTCATGCAGCGCATCGGGGCGTGGGTTATCCATAACGCTTGCCAACACGGCGAGGCCTGGGCCAAGCAGGGCATACTCCTAGACATCCAGATCAACCTCGCTGCTCGCCAGGTAGAAAATCATCGTTTCTGCGACGACTTACGCCGTGCACTGGCGAGCTGCCCCGCTCTGCCCACAGAGCGCATCTGCCTGGAACTGGTTGAACGCATCGCCCTGCGCGATATTGCCAAAACCACCAGACTGATCAGTGACTGCCAGAGCCTTGGTGTGCGCTTCGCCCTCGATGACTTTGGAACCGGGCCCGCCGCACTGCAATACCTGCTTGAACTCGGCTGCAACCAAATCAAAATCGACCACAGCTTCGTCATCCCCATGACCGGGAGTCAACGTCACCAACGGATGATTCAGGCCATGATCCAGATGGCCCATGCACTTGGCGTAACCGTCACCGCCGAAGGCATCGAGAACATGGAGAGCGCCGAACTCCTGCGCCAGATGCGGGCGGACCGAGGGCAGGGATATGGCATCGCCATGCCTATGCCGGCATCAGATTTTGCCACATACTGGCTACAACACACCGCTGCGGAACAGCCTGCAACATGACGAAGATTCTCGTTCTGCAACACCATCCGGAAGAAGGGCTGGGTAGCCTGCAACATATTATTGCGGCACAGGGGCACCAAACGGAAGTGCATCGCCTTGATCTGGGCGTGCCGGTTCCCGATCGTCTGCTTGGCTATGGCGCCTTAATCATCATGGGCGGACCCATGAGCGTCCACGATACGGGCCGGTACCCGTGGCTACTCTCCGAGCAACAAATTATCCGCCGGGCAGTTGGCGAAGAACTCCCCGTTCTGGGACACTGCCTCGGCGGGCAACTGATTGCCCGTGCGCTGGGCGGCCAGGTAACCCCTAACCCGGATGGCCCGGAAATCGGCTGGTGGCCGGTCACCAAAACCCTGGAAGCAATGAGCAGCGACTGGTTAGCAGGGCTTCCCGACTCGTTTACACTCTTTCACTGGCATGGCGAAACTTTTTCCCTGCCATCCGGTGCGGTACCGCTGCTCTCCAGCGACTTTTGTACCCAGCAGGCCTTCGCTATTGGTAAACACTGTCTGGCACTTCAGGGCCATCCGGAAGTCACCCCCGCCATGGTGCAGGCCTGGACGAAAAGCATGGCGGATGACCTGCAGCAAACCGGTGCAGGCGTACAACGCAGCAGGACTATTCACGACCATCTGGAGCACCGATGTGAAGAGTTGCTGGGCAGCGCCACGGCAATCTACCGCCCGTGGCTGGAGCAGTTGCGCTGACAGCACAGTGTCGCCCAATCTTGATGATCATCTCCGCGGTCAGCAAACGGTGCGACGCCATGACCTCCGTCAGATCACCGACAGCGGTCGGGTGGTCGTCGCCCCCGCAAGTCACTATGCCACATTCAAGGCCGTGCGATGGCCTGCCCAACATACTGTCCCATCCAGTGTTCTATCTCTTCCACCTCACGGAGGTGTCCATAAAGGCCTATGCGTGCCGAGAATTTAGTGACTGCGGCGCCTTTGGTCCGCAGGGTGATAAGAATGGCGTTACCTTCTGAATCATACCCATGCACTTCGACAGTATCGGGGCTGACCTGCTTGGACCCGGTAAACTGCATCCCCGCCTGAGGTAAGGCTTTCTCAGCCGCGGCAGCAACCACGCCGAGCGATGCTGGGTAATAAGTATAATACGGCACCGGGTTAACTTGCGGGGCCCAACTGGCTGCACATCCACTCAGCCCAAGAGCCAGCACCGCAGAGGCCGCCGCGAGGCGTGATGATAAGGTCATAGCACATTCTCCATAGCAAACCACGAGATCGGTCCGGGGAGTGGACCATCGCTCCATACTATACCGCAAAAAATGGCGGCGGGGATTCATCCTGCAAAGCCCAAAGATGGTGAAAGATAGGAGACACGCTGCCCGGAACTGCCATTGCGATCAGTCAAGTACTGTACCTACTTGACTACACTAGCATCCTTGTGGAGCTTGGCACCATAATAAGCACCTTAATACTATATACGAGGAGATAATGACCATGAAGACAGCACGCTGGTTAATGATTGCAACATTACCCCTTGCATTGGTGGGCTGCGCGAATAATCCCTATGCCAGCAATAGCACCACGGCGAATACGGCGGGGGGTTCCCTGCTCGGTGCTGTAGCCGGCGCAGTCATCGGCAACCAGACGGGTTCCCCGCTGGCGGGCGCCGCCATCGGCGCAGGGTTAGGCGGGCTTGCCGGTTATGGCATCTCTAAAAGCCAACAACAGGCACCGGCACCACAACAGCCCGGTTACTATGCAGCTCCGCAGGGCAGTGTACCGTGCCCCGCCGGCTATGTGTGCAGACCGACGGCACCGCAATATCAG
>NZ_JAAZTY010000159.1 GCF_018854775.1 Acidithiobacillus ferriphilus
GTGGATGATGCCGTGGTCATGCTGGAAAACATCGCCCGCCATGAGGAAAACGGCGAAGAGCCCTATCAGGCGGCGATCGTTGGCAGCCGCGAGATCGGTTTTACCGTGATTTCCATGACCCTGTCGCTGGCGGTGGTCTTCCTGCCTTTTCTGGTGATGGGTGGCATCATCGGTCGTTTGTTTCGCGAGTTCGGCGTCACCATCGCGGTGGTCATCCTATTGTCCGGGCTGGTATCTCTGACGCTAACCCCCATGCTCTGCGCCCGCTATCTGCGGGTGAAGCATCAGGGACGGAGCCGCTTCGAAAGCGGTTTCCTCAGCCTGCGCGACTGGTACGGGCGCAGCCTGCGGGTGGCGCTCGGTCATCGCGGCTGGGTGTATGGCGGGGCCTTGCTGAGCCTGCTGGCCATGATCGGACTCTTTATCCTGCTGCCCAAGGGCTTCATCCCTACCGAAGACAGCGGCATGATCATGGGCAATCTGGAATATCCCCAGGGCATTTCCTTTGCCCAACTCGAAACCACCCAGAAGGCCATCGCCGCCGCCGTCGGCCACAATCAGGCCGTGCAGTCCGTGATGTCCAGTGCCGGGCAGGGTGCGGGGGCCTTCGGCTCCGCCAACACCGGGCGGCTGATCATCCGCCTCAAGCCCTTGGGCGAGCGGGCGTCAGGAACCCAGGTCATTGCGGAATTGCGCCGTCGCGTCAGCCATTTTGCCGGAGTGGAAGCGAGTTTCCAGCTACCGCCCGCTATTCAGATGGGGCCGGTCTCATCGCAATCTCATTACCAATACATTCTGCAGAGCGAGGATCAGAACAGCCTGAATGTGACCGTGCCCAAACTGGTAGCAGCCCTGCGCAAAGTACCCGGACTACAGGCCGTTAACAGTGATCTGCAATTAGCCAACCCGGAAATTGAAGTGCACATCCTGCACCAGCGCGCCCAGGCCCTGGGGGTCACCCCTCAGGCCATCGAGCAAGCGCTGAACTTCGCTTTCGGCGGCACCCAGGTGGGCACCATCTACGCCTCCACCAATCAATACGAGGTCATTCTCGATCTGGCGCGGCAGTTTCAGGAAAATCTCGGGGCACTTTCAGCGATCACTGTGCCGGGCAGCACCGGCCTGGTGCCCCTGGCCGCATTGGCGCACTTCGCTTACGGCGTCGGACCCTTGAGTATCAGCCACTACAACGGACTGCCCAGCGTGACCATTTCTTTCAATCTGGCCCCCGGCACCTCTCTGGGCGATGCGACCCGGACAGTGCAGAACACAGCGACAAAGATATTGCCCGCGGATGTGCAGGGAGAGTTTGGTGGGTCCGCCGCGGCCTTTTCCCAGTCCACCGGCAGCCTGCCACTCCTGCTGCTGGCGACGGTGGCTCTGATCTACGCCATTCTGGCCATTCTCTATGAAGATTTCATCCATCCCCTGACCATCCTCACTGCCCTGCCTCTGGCCGGTTTTGGCGCCTTGCTGGCCCTCTGGATATTCCATCAGGAACTCGATCTGTTCAGCTTCGTCGGCATCATCATGCTGGTGGGACTGGTCAAAAAGAACGGCATCATCATGGTGGACTTCGCCATTCACCGCCGCCGCGAAGGGGCCAGCGCCGTCGATGCCATGGTCGACGCCTGTGTCACCCGCTTCCGCCCTATCATGATGACGAACCTTGCCGCGGTGCTGGGTATTCTGCCTATCGCCATTGGCGTCGGGGCGGGTGCTGAGTCGCGGGTGCCGCTGGGCGTGGCGGTGGCGGGCGGCATCATCGTCTCGCAGTTCCTGACGCTCTATGTGACGCCGGCATTCTATGTACTCCTTGAGGGGTGGAAGGAGCGTTGGAGGGGTAAGGTGTCTGCTTCAGAGACTGCATCTCACCGAGCGATTTAAGCGTCGCTGAGCGCTGGGCTCTGCAATATCGCCAACTTGTGATATATAACGGGCGAAGACCAACTACCCGAGAGTCTTAGATCATGCCCGCAAAAATTCTTTTCCTCTTGTTCGCGCTTACCCTATCGGGCTGCGCTTCCCTGCCACCTTCTTCCTCATCAAACGCCACCGCCAGCGCTGCCGCGCGCGGTACCGCTTTGGCCAATCGCAATAGCGAGACTGCGCAGCAACGGCTCGCCGCCGTCGCCGCCCAGCGCGCTGAGGCTGCACAACAATTCTGCCCCAACTGGCAGCAGGCGCTGGATCATGCGCGCAGCAACGCGACGGGTTGTGCGCAAATGCCCACAAACGAACAGGCCACCTGCTGGCAAGCCGTCTCCCAATGGGCACAGGAAGAGAGCCGTTATTTCCATGCCCTGGCGCCGCTTCTCCAAAGCGGTGCTTATGCATTCCCAGCAGCTCAGGCGGCACATTTTTTTGATCTGACTCAGGGGTGGGCTATTACTTGTCAAAATGGCCAAAGGGCCTGCGCCGCGGCGTCTGGCCACCAGCAGATGGACAACAGCAAAAGCGCCATCAATCAATTCTGCCGACGTTAATCAATGACGTTTCATAAGTGATGGTTATTTTCAAATTTAGGCGCATTGGTTATGCTGAGGACAATGGGGTTTTACGCAACTGGCCACGGAAATAGTCGACCCTCATCAAAGGTGATTACCATGCTCAAAGCGTTCGTCAAGGATTTCAAGATATTTTTGCAACGCGGCAATATCATTGATCTGGCCGTAGCCTTTGTTATTGGCACGGCATTTTCCGCCATTGTGACTTCATTAGTCAGCAACCTGATCATGCCACCTATCGGTATGTTGCTCAACAAAGTCGATTTTTCAAACCTCTATATCGTGTTAAAGAATGGCGCCGTTCCCGGCCCCTACCTGACTCTGGAGGCCGCCAGGAAGGCGGGGGCCGTGACCGTGAATTACGGCCTCTTTATCACTTCACTGATCAGTTTTTTTATCATTGCGCTGGTTATTTTTTCCATTGTGCGGGTCATCAACAAACTCTACCCCAAACCCGCTGCCGCCGTGACCACCAAAACCTGCCCTTTCTGTGCCTCTGCCATTCCCTTGGCCGCGACACGCTGTCCCAACTGCACCTCGCAACTGGAATCCTGAAACGGGGGTGCCCGGCAGGGGCACCCGCCTGGCATCTCGGCCCCATTTAGCTCCTAAAGGTTAGTATGCCGTCGCTTTGACGCCCCGCTTCGCGTATTCTCAAAACAGTTCCCCTACATTCAGGACAGGCTTTTGATCTGGGAAAATCTGTTGTATCTCATCGTCGGCATGATGCTCGGACTGCTTGCGGCTGGACTGATAGCGCGCAGCATGATCCAGCGCCAACACGATATCAGCGAGGCCCTTCGGGAAGGCAAGCAAGCCACTGCCGCTCAGATGGACAGCCTGCAGCGTGAAATAACTGCGCTGCGGCAACAGGCCCAGGAACAGCAGGAAATCCTCCGCCATGAAAGTGAGCATAGAGCCGGTGCCGAAGCGGAAAGCCGCCGTATCCCGGCGCTCGAAAATGCCTTGGTGGCGGAGCGCAACCATGCCGCTTGCCTGCAAACAGAGTTGGCCGCCCTCCAGGGCCAATTGGCGGAACTCAGTGAACGACTGGAGCAGGAACGCCTGCGCGGCAACGAAAAACTGGCACTCCTGGAAGACGCCCGCCAACGCCTCGGCGATGCCTTCCAGTCCCTTTCCGCCGAAGCCCTGCGCCGCAACAACCAGTCCTTCCTCGAATTGGCGCGGGAGAATCTGGAGCGTTTCCAGGAAAACGCGAAGACCGATTGGGAGGGCCGCCAGAAGGCCGTGGGACAACTGGTGGAGCCTATCCGTGAGTCTCTGGAGAAAGTGGGCACCCGCATCGACGCCATGGAAAAAACCCGCGTCGATGCCTACAGCGCCCTCAATGAGCAAATTCGCGGTCTCGTACAAGACCACCTGCCGCGCCTGCATCAGGAGACCGCCGCGCTGGTGAAGGCGCTGCGCCAGCCCGCCGCACGAGGCCGTTGGGGCGAAATGCAGCTCAAGCGCGTCGTCGAAATGGCCGGCATGCTGGCTTATTGCGACTTCACTGAGCAGGAGAGCGTTGCCACCGATAATGGCCAGCAGCGCCCCGATCTCGTGGTACGACTGCCCGGCGGCAAGCGCATCGTCGTCGATGCCAAGGCGCCTCTGAATGCCTACCTGGAGGCCATGGAAACGGAAGATGAACAAAAGCGCGCTCATTTCCTGCACAAGCATGCCAGCGAATTACGCACCCACATGACCCAGCTCAGCAAAAAATCCTACTGGGAACAGTTCCAGCCGACCCCGGAGTTCGTCGTCCTTTTTGTGCCCGGCGAGGTGTTTTTCAGCGCCGCCCTCCAGGAAGACCCTTCACTCATCGAATACGGGGTGGAGCAGAAGGTGATCGTCGCCAGTCCCACCACCCTCATCGCCCTGCTGCGCGCGGTGGCCTATGGCTGGCGGCAGGAGTCCTTGGCCGAGAACGCCCGGGCGATCAGTGATCTTGGCAAAGAACTCTATGATCGCCTGAGCACGTTGGCGGGTCACTGGACGCGGGTAGGCAAGGGGTTGGGCCAGGCGGTAGAAGCTTACAACAAAGCGACCGGATCACTGGAGGGCCGTGTACTGATCTCGGCGCGCAAATTCCGTGACCTCAAGGCCGCGCCGGATAA
>NZ_JAAZTY010000016.1 GCF_018854775.1 Acidithiobacillus ferriphilus
CATTGTCCGCACGGTTCATCAGCGGTCGTTCCGGGTTGTCCAGAAGGCTCTGCCAGTGGGTCTTGCTGATGCCGTCCACGAACCAGTTGGCATTGAAGCTGGGGCTGGTGACCATGGCCAGTACGGCGCCGTTGTCAGGGTCCAAAGCGACGACGGCGCCGCGATAGCCCTTGTCTTTTTGTAAGGCCTCAGCCCCCGCCTGTTGCACGCGTAGGCGCAGATGGGTGAGCAAATTATCTCCGGGCTGCGCCGGCACCTCGCGCAGTGTGCCCACTTGTAGTCCGCGCGCGTCGATATCCTTGATTCTATAGCCCATGGTGCCGCGGATCTGGCGTTCATAATAGCGCTCCAGGCCGCTCTTGCCGATATAGTTGCGTCCGACATAATTGCGGGCGTGAAAGTTCTTCAGGTCGGCGGCGGTAACAGGGCCGACATAGCCGACGACGTGAGAGAAAAGTGCATCATAGGGGTAATAGCGATGCAGCAAGGCGACCACCCGCACGCCGGGTAGATCCAGTGCGCGCACGGCTACAGTGGCGATCTGCGTCGAGGTCAGGTTGGCCTTGAGGACTACTGGATCGAAACCCGGCTTCCCCTGGCGCAGGTCCTGGAAGCGGCGCATATCGTCCGCACTCAGATCGAGCATCTGCTGCAGGCGCTGCAAGATCCTCTGCAAATGGGGCACCTGGTCGGGGGTGATTTCCAGGGCATAGGTGGGCTGGTTTTCCGCCAGCACCTCACCATGTTCGGCAAGCACCAGGCCGCGGGGCGGGGCAACGGGGACGAGAGCTACGTGATTATCGTAAGCCAGTGTGCGGAATTTGGAATAATGCAGTATCTCAAGGTCCATAATACGTAACACCACAGCGAGAATCGCCAACAGCATCAGTACTGTCGCGACGCCAAGCCGGAAGCGGAAGTTGCGATTACGTTGGTCAGAGTTGGAAAGAGGCATAATCGGGAACGACCTGGTTCAGTTTGCAAATGGCTGGGGCGCTTCGTACACTCGGAAGCAAAATCTTTGGTGAAATGGGGTGGCGCTGTGTTGGAGTCCCGTTTTGAATCTCTGTTCGCAGAGCTGGAAAGCATTATAACGGATTATCGTGGATTGCGCCGTCATCTGGAAGGAAACGGGCGTGATAAGCGTTCCCTGCAGAGCCTGCAAAAACAAATCCAGATGCTCAATGCCGAAAATGTCCTGTTGCGGGAGCGTCAGGAAATCGTATGCCTGCGCTTGAGTGAACTCCTCGCGCAGGTGAGCCAGTGGGAAAACGAAGCATAAAACCTACCGATGGAGATGACCGTGCCAGAAATAATCCGCAGTCCCATCACCCATCACGTCAATATCACTTTGCTGGGGCAAAGTTATCAGGTGCCCTGTCAGCCCGAGGAGCAGGTACTTTTGATGGAGGCGGTCGCATTGCTGAATCAGCAGCTCGAAGCCACCCGGGCCGGGGGCCGCACGATGGGTAAAGAGCGCGCGGCGTTGATGGTGGCGATTAATCTGGCCGCAGATCTGCAGCGCGCGCGCCAGGAATTGCAGGCGCGCGATGATCAGCTCAATGCAGTGGCGGCCCGCTTGCGCCGGTTGGTTGACATGGGTAAGGGGGCGGAGTAGCTTGGGCCTTGCTCCCTGCGGGGCGCGAGTAGCCGAGATGATTCCTGAACCAACATTGTCTATCCAGGGAGTTCTCAGTCATCATCGTGGTGTGCAGCTCCCTTGTGGAGTAGCCTGAAGCGATGTGTGGATTCCCACCTGTACATCAGGTTCTGGGGGTAGCGGGCTGCACGACCCAGGCGGGGGGTTCTTTTGTTTTCAGGGCTGGATGATATACCCGCGAAAAGCTCGTTACGCCGACGCATGCGTCAGCAGCGACGTAACCTTTCCGCCGAGGCATTATATTCCGCAGCCGTGGCCTTGTCCGACCAACTGGTGCGCCTCAACCACTTTCAGCGGGCTCGTCATATCGGCCTCTACTGGCCCATGCAGGGTGAAATCAGTCCCTTGCCGATCATGCAGTATCCCATTGCGGCCAATAAGCATTTTTACCTGCCTGTGCTCGCCGGTCGTTTTGCGCGCAGCCTGCGCTTTGCACCCTTTCACCCTAATGCTAATGCCGTCCTGCGCCATAATCGCTTTCGCATTCCCGAGCCGCAGGTATCTCCCCGCCAGTACCGTTCTGTGCGTGAGCTGGATTTATTGATCCTGCCGCTGGTGGCTTTCGACGCCGAAGGTTATCGCCTGGGGATGGGCGGGGGCTTTTATGATCGCAGTCTGGCGCATTTGCCCCACCGCCGCAGTTGGCGGCGACCGCGGCTGATTGGGGTAGGTCATGCTTTTCAGGAGGTGCCTCATGTGCCCAGAGAGCCTTGGGATATCCCCCTGGGCATTGTCTGCACAGAAAAAGCCTGTTACAGGATCAGCTCATGATGGCACAGATACTTTTTGCAGGAGATGTCATGAGTGCCGCCGGAAGACGGGCTTTGCGCCTGGCCCTGGCCCGCTTGCGGCAGGACGGGCGCCCAGCGGCACGGCTTACCAGAGCGATGCAGGCATGTGCGGCTGTTACGACTGGGAACTATGCTTCCAGCCATGCACGGCGGCGGGCAAGGACGACTTCATCCGCATCCTCCAGTAATTCCAGCCAAGCCGTATCCGGTGGCGGCGGAGCCGGGGTC
>NZ_JAAZTY010000160.1 GCF_018854775.1 Acidithiobacillus ferriphilus
CTGACCAGTACCAGCCGTCGCGCGCCCCGTGTCACCAGCCATCGTGCCGTCTCCAGCCCGAAACCGGAGAGCCCGCCGGTGACCAGATAAACACCGTCGGCAGACAGACGAAGACCAGGCCCGCCATGGCGCGCGGGCCGTGCGGCAGGGGTGAAGGGCGCTTCCATATCCACCACGATCTTGCCAATCTGCCGCGCCTGCTGCATATGCCGGAACGCCTCCACCACCCTTGCCGCAGGAAAACGGACCATCGGCAGCGTAAAGAAGTCGCCTTGTGCAAAGTGTTCCATGATCTCCGTGAACAGCCGCCGCGTCAGCGCCGGTCGCCCCAGCAGCAATTGATCGGCATCGATCCCGAAATAACTCAGATTATTGCGGAAGGGACGCAAACCCATGGCGGTATTTTCGTAAAAATCGCGCTTACCCAGTTCGAGAAAGCGTCCAAAAGGCCGCAACACCTGTAGATTACGGCGTATCGCCTCGCCGGAGAGGCTGTTGAGGAGCACATCGACACCGGCGCCGCCCGTATCGCGCAGAATCGCCTCGGCAAAGTCGAGGGAGCGGGAATCATAGACCCGATTCACCCCCAACAGACGTAGAAAATCCCGCTTTTCCGGCGAACCCGCCGTCGCAAAGACCTCGGCGCCGAGTTGCTGCGCGATCTGAATCGCCGCGATACCCACACCGCCGGCGCCGCCATGGATCAATACGCGTTCACCGGCTTCCAGCCTCGCCAGTTCGCTTAATGCATACCAGGCGGTGAAGAACACCGTCGGAATCGTCGCCGCCGCCGCCATGTCCATACCTGGCGGCAGAGCGGCAATGGCCATTTCCGATGTCTGCACATGGGTACTGAAACTGGCGGGGGCAAAGCCGAGCACCGCATCCCCCGGTGCCCAGCGGGTCACCTGCCGTCCCACCGCGACAATCCGCCCGGCGAACTCGAGCCCCAGACCGGGGCCGGAGAAACCGTTTTCGAGGGCTTCATCGGAAAGCATGCCCAAGGCATACATCACATCGCGGAAATTGAGCCCCGTCGCTGCCACGACCACCTCTACGGCATCGTCAGCAAGGGCCGGACACGGATGATCAGCCCATTGCAGATTGCGGAGCTGGCCAGGCAGCGAAAAACCCAATCGTCGGCGGGAAGATGCCTGCATCGGGTCTGCCACCGCTGGCGAGGCCAGTTCTTGTACCCGTGGGGCATAGCGTCGGCCTTCGGCATCAAAAACCAGTTCGGTCTCCGCATCGGGATCGAGCAGCGCAGCGACGACGGCCGTCACCGTCGCCGCCGTGGGCGATGTCGTCCCCCAGTCGATCAGGCGCAGCGCCCATTCCGGCCACTCGTTCTGCAGGCTGCGGGCAAAGCCGCAGAGCCCCGCCGCATCCAGCACCGATAAATCGGCCGGTTGTTCATCCGCCAACGGGCAGGTTGCCCGGACACCGCCCGCCGTCAGCACAAAGACGGGCGCCACATCCATCTGACTCATGCCCCATAAGCCCAAAGCACGGAGCATCTGACAGGATCGTGACAACGCCGCCGGCGAGAAAGGGGTTGTCAGTGCAGGTTGCTCCAGATAGACCACCCCCGCCCAATGCTTATCCCCCGCATTTTCCGCCAAGGCCGACGTCAGTAAGGTATCAGAGTCGGCGGCAATGAAATGGCACTCGGCGCCAGCCGTCGTCAGCGCCGTCCGCAGCATCACCACCCCCGGTACGTGCTCCGCTCCCGGCGTACCCACCAGCAACCAGCGTCCGGTCGTGGAACGGCTTTCCGGCAGCTCCACTGACGCTGCTTTACGCAGTAGCAAGGCGTACGCACCCGTGCCAGCCGCTTCCGCACCCAAGACCATGCACTCGGCGAAACCACGGCCCTCCAGCCACTGCCGGCACTCCACCATGCCCATCAGGGACGGATCGTGTTCATCCACCGTTTGCCACCAGAGCTCCGGATGCACCCCTTGTACCAGCAAGACGCCCGTCGCGGCCACACAGTCCGCGGCGCAGTCCAGCATTTGCAACTGCACATCCCTATCGGCCACATCCAGGCGCAACCATGCCAGATGCACCACAGGCCGGTTTTCGTCCTGCAGATGGATGGTCGTCCACGGTGCCGTCAGGGACGCCTCGGCGTCATTCAACCCTGCCTGATAGAGTGCGCAGCGGACATCATCCCCCACGTCCGCCGCGAGTGTCGGCAACCACTCCGCCGCCGAATGACTGATCTCCAGTATCCCCAGGCGCTGGCCCGCAGATAATTCCATCCGCAACGCGGCGACCAGCGCACTCAGTCCGGCCATCATCGGTGGGGTCATGGTCTGGAGGATGGCCGGATAAGCGGCCATCGCGATCTGCGGCCATGTGCCCGACTCTCCGCCGCCGGACTGATGCAAACCCCAGCGCCCGACCTGCAGGGTGATCGGGAAAAACTCCGGATAATCCTGCAGAAGGGTTTGCCAGATATCCGCTGCCGCGATCTGCTCGCCACTCACTGTCGCAGATTCCGCCCCATAAGCCCGCAGCAGCCCCTCCACCAGTGGTGAAAACTCCTCGATATAACGCGCGGCAGCGGTACTATCCGCCAGCGCATCGGCCAATAGCGTGTGTATGGCGGCCAGATCGAGCGAAATCCGCGCGTCGGCACCATGCGCCAATGGTGCTGGCGTCAGCCTGCTGTGCAGATAGCGCAGGCGCTCGATGTCGCTGCGCAGCAAACGCACCCGGCGCAGGCGCACGCCCTCGCATCGGACCACCACCCGGCCTTGTTCATCGCTCAGGCTCAGATCCGCCAACAAGGACTGCGGCGAGCGGCGCAGCAGCCGCACGGACGCCCAAAGCACGCCCTCTGCCGCCGCCAGCAAGCTCAGTCGCTCGACGCGCACCGGTACATAACCCCAGCCAGCCTGTGCAGTACCCCCGGCAGCCAGCAGATCCACAAAAAGCTGCAATGCCCCATCGAGCAGTGCGGGGTGCAACAAATAATCCGTGGCATCCGCTGGCGCCGGCAGCGCCAATCGCGCCAGCACGCCACCTTCTTGCAGCCATCCCGCCTGTATCGACTGAAACGCCGGGCCATAGTGGAGACCAGTCATATCCGCCAAACGATAGTGCTGACCCGCATCAAAATCCGGGAGCCGGGAGGGTGGCGTCGAGAGTTCCTGGAGCGTATCCGGTCCCGCGCCCGCACTACCCCGGCGAATCCGCCCTTTACCGTGGAGTGTCCAGCCCTCCTGCAACAATGGGCGCGCCTGAATTGTCGCCACACCGCCCTCGTCCACGCTGACGCGCAGCACCTTGCTATCATCGTCATCGATGAGCAGCGGCGCCACGATTTCCAGATCCTCGATGACGAGATGCGCGGAACTTGCAAAGCGCTCACGCGCTGCCGCCAGCAGCAATTCCACGTAACCCGCTCCGGGAAAGATTAGCCCGTCCCCCACCCGATGATCGGCCAGAAAAGGCAGCCGCTTCGTATCGATCTGCTGCTCCCATTCCCCGGCATGGCCAGCAACGGGATGCCCCAGCAACGGATGCACTGGATAAGCAGCGAGCGTTCGCGTCGACTCGCTGGTGACCGTATGCCAGTGATGTTCCCGCTCCCACGGATAACGGGGCAAATCGACCACCGGGGCCGGTACCGGGTAATAGCGTTGCCAATCCGTCGGCACCCCGGCCACCCAGAGCGCGGCCGCCGCCTGCGTCAACACCTGGGCATTTTCCTCGCCACGGCGCAGCGTGGTGACGACTCGCCCATCCTGCTCTGCCGCATTCAGTGCGTCCTGCACGTAACCACGCAGCACCGGATGCCCACCCAGTTCGATAAAGATATTCCATGACTGCAGCAACCCATCCACCGCCTGCTGAAAACGCACCGGCTCGCGGATATTCCGCCACCAGTACGTCGCGTCCAGCGTCTCTTCGGCGAGCACCGCGCCGGTTACCGTCGACAGCAGCGGGATGCGCGTCGCCGTCGGGTGGAGATCCGCCAGGCTGTCCAGCAGCGCCGCGCGGAAGGCGTCCATCTGCGGACTATGAAAGGGATAATCCACATCCAGGCGCTTATGGCCCACGCCCAGATTGCGCAATCGCCGCTCCAGTGCCGTCAATGCGTCCTGGGCGCCCACCACCGTCGACCCGCGCGGGCTGTTCCATGCGGCAATGGATAGCCTGTCCTCCAGGGCCCAGTCCTGCAACCAACCCAGGGTCGTATCCGCATCCGCCGCCACTGCCGTCATCTGCCCCAGTCCCCGCGACTGGCCCTGCAAACGACTACGCTCGTAGACCACCCGCACGGCATCGGCGAGACTCAGACCGCCACAGGCCCATGCCGCCGCCACTTCACCAACGCTGTGCCCGGCCACCGCCACCGGTTCGATTCCCAACGCGCGCAGGCACTCCGTGCCCCCCACCTGGAGCGCAAAGAGCGCCGGCTGGGCGAATTCCGTCAGCACATAACGTCCCTCACCGAGCAGGCCCGCCAACTCATCCCGCAAGGCATAGCCCGCCAGCGGCAGGAAGATCGCGTCTATCGCCGCCAGCGTTTGCGTAAACACCGGCTCATTCAGCAGGGCCCGACCCATGCCCGCCCATTGACTGCCATTTCCGGAATAGAGGAATACCGGGCCGCGCGGCGCCTCCAGCCCTTTCCCCAATGCGGTCGGGGATGCATCCTCACCGGCGGCAAAAGCGCGTACATCCGTCGCCAGATCGGATTCGCCGCCGCCCCAGAACAGGGCGCGCTGACCCAAGCGCTCGCTACGAAAATTCGCCTGATAGCGGCAGGCGTAATCCTGCTCCGCCACCCCCGTCAGCACGCCGGCGAAATCCGCCGCCACCTGTCGCAAAGCAGTCGGCGTCGCCGCCGACAGCAGCAGCGGCCAACGCTGCGCGCGGCGCATCTTTCCGGGCGAACGTAGCCGCCGTCGGGGCTCCGCCGCCCGCTCCAATATCA
>NZ_JAAZTY010000161.1 GCF_018854775.1 Acidithiobacillus ferriphilus
CACCGCCGATGAGAAGGAACTGGGCGTCTGCCTAGTGGACATCGGCGGTGGTACCACGGATATCGCCATCTTCCGCGATGGCGCCGTTCGCCATACCGCCGTCATCCCCATTGCCGGCGATCAGGTCACCAACGACATTGCTCTCGGCCTGCGCACTCCACCCGTCGACGCGGAAAATATCAAAAAACTCTACGGCTGCGCCCTCGGTGACCTCATCGAGCAAGATGAAGAAATCCCCGTCCCCAGCGTCGGCACGCGCCCGCCCCGGACCATATCCCGACGCATTCTCGGCGACATCATCGAACCTCGCATCAAGGAACTCTTTGAGCTGATCCAGGCTGAGCTGCGGCGCACCGGCTATGAAGATATGGTCGCGGCTGGAGTGGTCATTACCGGCGGTTCCAGCAAGCTGGAAGGTATGGCCGAACTGGCCGAGGAAATCCTCCACCTGCCAGTGCGCGTCGGTGAACCCATGCATTTGCCCGGCATGGAAACCGTCGTTCATACGCCGGGCCATGCCACGGGGGTGGGCCTGGTCATGTATGGTCTCCACAACCAAGTGGTAAGCCAGGCAGAGCCTTTACAGAACCCGGCTATTGCGGCACGGGAAAATCATATGGATACCAGCTTCGGCGGCATTTTTCGCAAGATGCGCTCCTGGGTACAGACGAGCTTTGGCTAATTTCTGCTTGCAGGGCTGAGGCACACCATTTTGCAGGACTTCAAGAAGAGGAAAGACCATGTTTGAACTCAATGAATGTGAACAGGAAGGCGCGGTCATCAAAGTGATCGGCGTCGGTGGCGGCGGCGGTAATGCCATCAACAACATGTGTATAGCGGGTCTGGAAGACGTGGAATTCATCACTGCCAATACCGATGCCCAGGCGCTGCGCCATTCCCACGCCAACCATATCATCCAGCTCGGCGCCCAGATCACCCGCGGCCTCGGCGCCGGCGCGGATCCCGAAGTCGGCCGCAAGGCTGCCGAAGAAGGCCGTGACGAAATCCGCGCAGCTTTGGAGAAGGCCGACATGGTCTTCATCACCACCGGCATGGGGGGCGGAACCGGCACCGGTGCCGCCCCCGTGGTGGCGGCCATTGCCCGCGACATGGGCATCCTTACCGTCGGCGTGGTCACCAAACCCTTCAACTTTGAGGGCAAGAAACGGCAGCAGCACGCCCTCTCCGGCATCGACGAACTCTCCCAGTACGTGGACTCACTGGTCATCATCCCCAATGAAAAACTGTTGTCCGTCCTTGGCAAGAACATCAGCCTCAAGGATGCCTACCAAGCCGCCGACAACATCCTCCTTGGCGCCGTGCAGGGCATCGCCGAGTTGGTCACCCGCCCCGGTCTGATGAACCTCGACTTCGCCGATGTCCGCACCATCATGTCCGGCATGGGCCTTGCGATGATGGGTGCCGCCAGCGGTCGCGGCGAAAACCGCGCCAAGGACGCAGCCACCCGCGCTGCTTCCAGTCCGTTGCTGGATGACATCAACCTCTCCGGCGCCCGCGGCATTCTGGTCAACATCACCGCTGGCATGGACCTGACCCTGGGCGAGTTTGAAGAGGTCGGTGAACTGATTCGTGGCTATGCCGCTGATGATGCCAACGTCAAGGTCGGTACCGTGCTCGATCCAGAACTGGAAGGGGAACTGCGGGTCACTGTGGTCGCCACCGGTCTGCAGCGGGAACCCGTGCGTCTGGCGGTCGAAAATATTCGCACCCGTCCGGCCCCGGCCACTGCCGCAGACTGGCGCAATCTCGACAAGCCCACCGGCATGCGTCAGGCGGCCGAACACCCCGCGGCCTCGGTAGCTGCCGCGCGCGGCGGCAATAACACCCCAAACTATGCCGACCTGGACATCCCCGCCTTTTTACGCCGCCAGGCGGACTAAAAGGCCGACAAAGCCAGGTCAGCGCGATAAAGGCGCTTGACCTGGACGGCAGCGTTCTTTGCCCGACCGCGGTCCCTTAGCCGCTGCCGGGCGCACCAGTTCGTCTGCATCCGCCAGCAGCCGCGCACCTTTTCGGACTCAATGCCCACTGCAATCGGGCATCCAGGGTAGGGGTCCGTCACGGATATTCCGTCACTTTTCTCTATAGATCCGGCAACACGACCCCTGTCGCCAAGGCACTACAATGTGGTTAGCCCACCACCATGTGCCCAGAAGAGTCCTGGGCGACGGCGCTCATCGCCTTGCGGTAACGACTGAGATCCTTGGCACTCTGAATGGGCGTTTCGAGCAAAGCGGAAAGATTACGCAAAATGCCATTGACTACCTTACCCTCCCAGATCACATCGAAATGAATCTGGGTATCCAGCCATTGCTCCAGCCAGCCCGGGTCCGGCAAATGGCTTTGCACACTGTCTTCGGGGTACATGGCCTTATTGACATGGAGATTGGTGGGATGCAATGCCTTCGCCGTCTTGGTGTTAGCCATGAGCACGCCAATCTTGGCAAAGGCCAGGCGTGCGGTATCCCCAAGACGATCAATAGCACGCCGCATATATTTAAGGTAAATACCTGCGTGCCGAGCCTCATCCTTGGAAAGCACCTCGTAAATCGCGCGAATCACCGGTTCGCTATGCCACTGTGCCGCGCATTTGTACCAATGCGTCAGACGAATTTCGCCACAAAAATGGAGCATGAGCGTCTCCATCGCCGGGGCTGGGTCAAATTCAAAACGCACGTTGTGCAACTCTTCTTCTGTCGGCAGATACTCCGGCGCGAAGCGGCGCAAATATTCCATAAGCACCAAGGCATGCTTCTGCTCTTCATAGAACCAGATGGACATGAAAGCCGAGAAATCGGAGTCATTCCGGTTGTCCCGGAGAAACATCTCCGTCGCCGGAAGTGCGGACCACTCGGTGACCGCGTTCATCTTGATCGTGCGCAATTGCTCATCGCTCACCAGACCACGGTCAAACTGCTCCCAGGGAATATCCGTAGCCATGTTCCAGCGTGCGGCCTCCAGCGATTTGAACAACTCAGGGTATAACATAACAAACACACCTCTCTCTGGCGTTTTCAATAATGGGTGCCTGGACATCTCAGTCTTTCCACCCATTTGACGAAAGTTGCGCGCCGCCCCAGGCATTGCGGCAAAATCCGCGAAGCTTCACATACACCCGCGGTATTCTACGCCAAATCCCCGCCTTGGGCGATGGCCCCATTTATTTCCCCCGGCCGCCGCCCCAGGCACGAATGACCTAGATTTATCCGGCCATTTGCGGCAGACTTTGCGGATATACTTAGCGTTACGCGGAAGCCATGACTGGATCATCTCCTCATATCCTTGTACTGCATGGACCGAACCTGAACCTGCTGGGTAGCCGTGAGCCCGACCATTATGGGCGGGCTACCCTCGCTGAGATCGAGGCCGGGCTGCAGACGCGCGCGCAGGGATGGGGCTGGCGACTGCGCAGCCTGCAGAGCAACGCCGAACACATACTGATCGATACCGTTCAGGAAGCGGCCCGTCAGGGCGTTACCTACATCATCATCAACCCAGCGGCCTTCACCCACACCAGCGTCGCCCTGCGCGATGCTCTGGCCGCTGTCCAGATTCCCTTTATTGAAGTGCATTTGTCCAACATCCATGCACGGGAACCGTTCCGCCAACACTCCTATTTCTCCGATCTCGCCCAAGGCGTCGTCGCGGGACTCGGTGCGGATGGATATTTCCTGGCGCTGGATGCCATTCATCGGCGCCTGAAGCGCAACAACTCATAACTGATACCAAGGAAAGAGCATGGATATCCAATTCATCCGCCGCCTGGCCGAGCTGCTGGAAAAAAGTGCCATTGATGAAATAGAAGTGGTCGAGGGCGATAACAAAGTCCGAATCACCCGGCACGTCGCGCCTGCGCATACGGCACCGACCGTTACCTGCACTCAGCCAATGGCCGTTGCTGCGGCGATGCCCACCGCTGCACCGGTAGCGACCACATTCGCCGCTGTTGAGCAGCCACCTCAAGGCTCCACGATTAAATCGCCCATGGTTGGCACCTTTTACCGCGCCGCCTCCCCCGAAGCCTCGCCCTTTGTGGAAGAAGGCAGCATTATCAAGGCGGGCCAGACCCTCTGCATTATCGAAGCCATGAAGTTGCTCAACGAAATTGAAGCCGACATCTCCGGAAAAGTAATCAAGGTCCTCGCCAGCAATGGCCAACCCGTCGAATACGGTGAACCCCTGTTCATCATTGCTCCCGAGAATGGAGATGTTTGAAAAGATCCTCATTGCCAACCGCGGCGAGATTGCTCTGCGTATTCAGCGCGCCTGCCGCGAACTGGGCATCCGCACCGTCGCCGTCCACTCCGAGCCTGATCGCGATCTTCTGCATGTCAAACTCGCCGACGAGTCGGTGTGTATCGGCCCGGCGCCCAGCGACAAAAGCTATCTGAATATTCCCGCCGTGATTGCGGCCGCCGAGGTAACGGATGCCGAAGCCATTCATCCCGGCTACGGCTTCCTTTCGGAAAATGCCGACTTCGCCGAGCGGATCGAAAAAAGTGGCTTCGCCTTTATCGGCCCGCGTGCCGAAACCATCCGTCTGATGGGCGACAAAATTGCCGCCAAAGCGGCCATGAAGAAGGCCGGAGTGCCCTGTGTGCCGGGCTCCGACGGAGCTTTGCCCGACAACAATGAAACCCTCAAAACCATTGCCCGCGAGATCGGTTACCCCGTCATTCTCAAGGCCGCCGGTGGTGGTGGTGGGCGCGGTATGCGGGTAGTGCATACGGAGGCGCACCTCATCAACGCCGCCAATCTGACCCGCGCAGAGGCGGGCAAGGCTTTCGGCAACCCCACCCTGTACATGGAAAAGTTCCTGGAGACGCCGCGCCATATCGAGTTTCAGATACTCTGCGATGCCCATGGCCATTGCGTTCATCTGGGTGAACGAGACTGCTCGGTGCAGCGCCGCCATCAAAAAGTGATCGAAGAAGCCCCCGCTCCTGGCATCAGCGCCGCCCAGCGGGCTGAAATCGGCGCTTCGGTAGTCAGAGCCTGCGAGGATATGGGCTATCGGGGCGCCGGCACGATCGAGTTCCTCTACGATCCGGGCAGCCAGACCTTCTACTTCATTGAAATGAATACACGCGTGCAGGTCGAGCACCCGGTCACGGAGCTGATTACCGGCATCGACATCATCAAGGCTCAGATCCGCATTGCAGCGGGCCTGCCTCTTGGGATTCGGCAGGAAGATGTTGTACTCAGCGGTCACGCCATCGAATGCCGCATCAATGCCGAAGACCCGGAGCGTTTCGTACCCTCTCCTGGACAAATTACCGCCTGGCACCCGCCCGGCGGGCCAGGCATCCGGGTCGACAGTCACATTTATGCGGGTTATCGCGTGCCACCTTTCTATGACTCCATGATCGGCAAAATCATCGCGTTCGGAGGCAACCGCGAGGAAGCCAATATGCGTATGCGCAGCGCCCTGCGCGAGACCACCATTGAGGGTATCCAGACCAATATCCCCCTGCACCGGCGTATCCTGGAAGAGGCCCAGTACGCCGCAGGCGGGGTGCATATCCACTATCTGGAGGCCTTGCTCGACCTATGAAGATTGCCTGGTGGCAGCTCGACATGCGTGTCCCCGCGACAGCCGCGGCAGCCATCGAGGCGCAATTGCTGGATGCCGGGGCAGAAGCCGTCACCTTTCTTGAGGGCGATGATAGTGAAGCCGTGTTCGATGAAGGCCTGATCTGGCAGAACAGCCAGTGCCAGGCATTGTTTCCTGCCGACGACCATAATGAAGCGATTCTGCAAAGACTGGTCAGAGACAATGACTGGCAGCAATTCGCAGCACAATTCACGCCGCTGGAGGAACAAGACTGGGTGGCGGCGACGCAGGCTGCTTTCCCGGCACGCTGCTTCGGTCGCCTCTGGATCGCCCCCAGTTGGGATACGGCGCCTGCCGACGCCACTCGCGTGCTGCATCTCGATCCCGGCCAGGCCTTTGGCACCGGCGCCCACGCCACCACGGCGCTCTGTCTGCGTTTCCTGGACGCGCGCATCCGCGGGGGCGAAAGCCTTATCGATTACGGTTGCGGCTCCGGTATCCTGGCCATCGCCGGGCTGCTGCTGGGAGTCGACCATGCCTTCGGCGTAGATACGGACCCCGTTGCGCTGCAGGTAGCCGCCGCCAACGCTGAAAGCAACGGTGTCAGTACCGGCCTGCAACTCGCGCTACCGGAAAACGCCAGCCTGCCCATGGCCGACATTCTGATCGCCAACATTTTGGCGGCCCCCTTGTTGGCCCTCGCCGCCACCTTGGCTGACGCGGTCCGTCCCGGAGGCTGGATCGCCCTGTCCGGCATCCTGCACCGTCAAGAAGCGGAGATCATCGCCGCCTATAGACCCTATTTCGATCTCGCCGCCCCGCAACACGAAGAAGACTGGTCGCTCCTCTATGGCCAGCGCAAAATCGGAGTATGACCATGGAAATCATCTGCCCCCGCTGTGAATCGACCTTCGCCACCGATAACAACGCGTTGCGCGAGCATCACTATCAAGCGAAATGCAGCGTCTGCCAGCAAATCTTCCATTTTGATATCGCCGCAGAGGATACGCGTTCCGGTAGCAGCCTGGGGCGCTTTCTGGGTAAACTTCTGCTCATCCTGACCATTACCCTGCTGATTATCGCCCTGATTGGGCAGGCACTTTGGTGGACACGCAGTTATAGTTACGCCGCCACCAGTGCGCCAGTGCGCCGCATATTACTGAGTAGCGCCGAACAATTGGGTGTCACCATCCCGTGGCCGGGTCCTAACAAAGAGATCCGTATTTTAAACAGTCAGGTTACCCAGGCGGGGAAGCATCTGGCGCGCATCACCGGCAACATCGAAAATGTGGCCAACAAAGTCCAGGCCTACCCGGTGATCGAAGTCACCCTCAGCAATGTCTACGGTGCACCGATAGCGCATCTGCAGTTTACCGCCGCTCAATACCTGAGCGGCGCATTCCATGCCCACTCCGGGTTTGTTCCCGGCACTGCGGTACCATTTACACTCAGCAGCCCCGCATTAACGACCGCAGCCGGTTACCAAGTCACGCTCCTCAGTCGCCCCTGAGCAGGGCTGGCCATGGAAACCACGAACCTATCGTTGAGCGATTGTGTGACCGCAGTCATGGACCGCTATTTGGCGGATTTGCAGGGCGAGGTACCCGGTAATTTGCATGCGATGATAATAGGCGAAGTGGAGCGCGCACTGCTTGCCAACACGCTGCAGCACTGTAGCGGGCAACGCGGCACGGCTGCCCAGTGGTTAGGCATTAATCGCAACACCTTGCGTAAAAAACTACAAGCCTACGGATTAGATACCTGAATAAGCTGCGGGGCGGCTTGCGCCACCGCTTGCGGATTCAGACCGCCCGCCTTGCCGCCGCCATTCAGGTACTGCCGATAATAAGCGAGTACCCGCGGCACGTATGCCTGGGTTTCCGCAAAAGGCGGGATATGATAACCCGCCTGGATCACGGCCTTCGATCCCGCGTTGTAGGCGGCTACGGCCAGTTTCAGGTCACCACTAAATACCCGCAGCAGATGGGCCAGATACGCCGTGCCACCATTGATGTTGTCAGCCGGGCTGAAGGAGTTGGCCACCCCGAAACGATCCGCCGTTGCCGGAATGAGTTGCATCAGCCCGACCGCTCCTTTGGGTGAAACCGCCCCCGCATTATAACCGGACTCGGCGCTAATCACGGCGTTAACCAGCGCCGGACTGACTCCATAACGGCTAGCCGCCGCCCGAATCAGTGCCTGATAATGCGCCCTGGCCACCTGGTTAAAATCTGCGCGCGCCATGGCTACCGCCATTTTCGGCGTTCGCATAACCATCCGGTACCTGTCATTCCCGCCAGGCACATTGGTCAAATGCACTACCCCACTGCTATCGGTATACGCATAAATATTGGCCTCCGCCGTGCTTCCACAAAGGAGCAGCATCGTGCCGAGCAGCAGGCCAGGCCTCACTATTTCACCACCCGCAGTGAAGGGCGCTCGGACTTGCCTATGGGTTTGTCCGTGCTCTCCACACCGCCGCCCTCTGGGGACGACGGCGGTGTGGTTGGAATTTCGGGATCGGCAAAGCCCATCCCCTCCTGTGTCTCCGCGGCGTAAATCGCCGCCACAGCCGCCATCGGTACATCTACCATGCGGGCGACCCCACCAAAGCGGGCGTTAAAGGTAATCCAGTCATCCGCCATATTGAGACTGTGGCAAGCGCGCGGCGAAACATCAAGAATCATCCGTCCATCCTTTTCGTAGCCACTCGGAACAGACACTCCCGGATAAGCCACAACCACCAGGATATACGGGGTATAACCCTGGTCCACACACCACTGATAGACGGCATTGAGCAGATAGGACTTAGCACTTTCAGGTAACAATTTTGTTCTCCATCATCAGCATCCAGCCATATAACCCGCGCAGGCGACAGACACAAGGGCAGCGCCTGTCGCCGCTGCGTTAAAAATCATCCATGAACCAGTTTATAGCCGATTTTTCGGAATTCTCAAGATTGTTCAGATACCGACGGTGGGATCAGGCAAGTGCACGCCGCTGTCAAACTTCAGTCCAATATAACTTATCCACTTGTTTAAACAAGATTTCCGCTAATAGAAGCGCACAGAACGAGGCATTTTGGCGCATTCAGAAAAAAGTACACCGCTATTACCGCAATATCTAAAATATGAGGCACAATACCCGCGCTTTGGTGACCACTGTACCGCCCCCGGCAAGGCACCATGGGGGGCCGCGGCGACACGACGCTGAGTGCCGACTGGACGCAATGAGTGACTCCTTACTGAAAGAGAGATAATCTGTCGTTACAATAACTCACAGAGTCGACAAAGAGAATATATCAACTCATGCTAGAAACGATCACACTATACATTTTGGCAAGTATAATATTCAGCCAGGTCGTGCTTGCCATGCTCGTCCTTTGTCCACGCTGCAAATTGATCAGCCCGAATTTAGTCCGTCTGCCTCAAACCGCTGTCGCACGTCGCGAGATTGCCCTCACCTTCGACGATGGGCCACATGAAGAAATAACCATTCAAATACTGGATCAGCTAGACCTGCATAACGCCAAAGCCACCTTTTTTTGCATCGGTGAGAAAGTTGCTGCGCACCCGGATTTAGTCGCCGAAATACTTCGGCGTGGCCATAGCGTAGAAAATCACAGTTATCGCCACAACATGCTTTTCGCGTTCAGCGGCCCAACTGCATTAGCGAACGACATTGTTAAAGCACAAAAAGCCATCGAAGATGCGACGCATGGGACAGCACCGCGTTTCTTCCGCGCGCCTTTTGGCTTTCGCAGTCCATTCTTGGGCGGGGTATTACGGCGCCTCGGTCTGCACCACGTCGCGTGGACTCGTCGTGGTTACGACACAACATCTCGAAATCCAGACACCGTGCTCCGCCGCCTCAGCCGCAACCTGGCCGCCGGAGACATACTATTGTTGCATGATAACAAGCTGGGGCTGGTTGTGTTGCCCAGACTACTAGAGCTGTGTAGCCATAAAGAACTACGTAGCGTGTCTTTAGCCATGATATTCAATGATATCAAAGCACTTCCACAAATATACAAGCACACCGTTACAGGTGCTTGCGGTGATCACACATCATCGACCAATGCGCCGAGCTAACTAATTAAGTCAGTGTAGCCTTCATAGAAAGCTCCACTGGAGGAACGACGGATGACCAGAGAACAACAGATACCAAACGCAGATCCTGCGACACACGAATGCGACGTTCTGGTTATAGGTGGCGGACCGGCAGGCTCGACGATCGGTGCGCTACTCGCCGAGCGCGGCCACCGAATCACCATACTAGAAAAAGCACATCATCCAAGATTTCATATAGGTGAGTCCCTGCTCCCCGCCAATTTACCGCTGCTGCAGCAATTGGGTGTTGCCCAGGAGGTAGATCAGATCGGGATGAAAAAGTGGGGTGCAGAATTCAACTCGCCCTACCATACAAAAAAAAGAGAAACCTTCTTATTTGCCGATGCATGGGACAAATCCATGCCCATGGCCTATCAGGTCAGACGCGCAGACTTCGATGATATTCTGTTTCGCAATGCGCGCAAAAAAGGCGCGACGACGATTGAGGGATGCCGGGCCCGGTCGGTTGAATTTTTACCGCACGAGAGAGGTGCCATAGTTCACGCCCTCCGCGAGGATGGATCGACAGAAACATGGAAAGCACGCTTCCTGGTTGATGCATCCGGTAGAGATACATTTCTCGGGACATGCTTCAAGATCAAGCGGAATAACCCGAAACATAACAGTTCCGCCCTTTATGCGCATTTCCGTGGGGCACATCGCCTCCCTGCCAGCGAAGAGGGGCATATTTCGCTATTCTGGTTTGAACACGGATGGTTCTGGTTCATCCCGTTAGCCGATGGAACCACCAGCGTGGGAGCGGTGGTATGGCCCTCTTATCTAAAAACGCGAAAGAAACCCGTGGAAGATTTTTTTGCGGATACTATCGCCATGTCTCCCGAGCTGGCGATGCGACTAGCAGACGCACGGCGCGTGACCGATGTCGAAGCTACTGGCAATTACGCCTATATCTGCGCGCAAACCCATGGGGAAAGCTTCCTCATGTTAGGGGATGCATTCGCATTTTACGATCCGGTCTTTTCGTCGGGCGTCATGCTCGCGATGCAAAGCGCTTTTATCGGTGCCGATACTATTGATATTTGCCTGCGGCAACCGCGACGTGCCGCCGCCGCGTTGCGTCACTTTGACCGGAAAAGCCGGCACGGGGGGAAGGTGTTCTCCTGGTACATTTATCGCATTACACAGCCCGCCCTGCGCGATATGTTCATGTATCCGGGCAATCCGGCACGCACCAAAGAGGCCGTGCTATCCGTTCTTGCAGGAGATATTTTTAATAAAACACCGATTTGGACCTCATTACGGTTCTTCAAGATGGTCTATTATCTGATGTCGATACGGCACCTCGGACGTTCTTGGGCTGCATACAAAAAGCGAAAGAAAAATATCAGGATTTAACCATGCCTGGAGATACGTTCATGTCAACAAGCACGGGCACGCAGCTTACGCTTACCTACGCTCCGGCAGCAACGGCATTAAACAAGAATGCGCTGCGCACAAAAAATATTCTCGGTATCGTTTTGTTCAACAGCCAACTCACGTCAGGGATCGGTACCGACCAGAATAGTGGCATTATAAAAACACCCCTGACCATTTACGGAGCTGATATCTGTGAAATATGGAGTACGACCCAGCCCGTAATTCCTGGGCATTATTTGGATATACGCTATCGGCGTAGCGCAACCCTTACTTTAGGCAGTATTACCCTGGCTATAACAACACCGATAGACGATGGCGAAAATATCAATCCCCCGCCCATTCAGTCGTGCGCTCAAGAAGCCTATCAGCAAATATTCAACCTCCTCCAAGAAATCGGCCATATTCACTTACTCCGCGTCTGGAATTTTTTACCCGATATCAACGGTGCCACGCACGGCCTGGAACACTATCGCCAGTTCAATATCGGGCGCCAAGGCTCGTTCATTGCCCACGATCGACTTTCCGAGGAAAGTAGCATTCCCGCCGCGAGTGCCGTAGGGACATCCTCCACAAACTTGGTCGTACACTTTCTCGCCGGGCGGGACAAATCTGTAGCTCTGGAAAATCCCCGACAGATTAGCGCCTATCGCTATCCCAAAAAATATGGGCCATGCAGCCCCACCTTCTCGCGCGGCGGATCGCTCAATCTAGATCAGCAACATGCCTTATTTATTTCCGGAACCGCCAGCATTGTTGGACACGACACCTTGCATATCGATGATGTCGCCGCACAAACCCAGGAAAGCATACGGAACATTTCCGCGGTTATCGATGAGGCGAATCGCGTCGCCGGGCATCATTTACATACATTAGATACACTGAATTATCGCGTCTATTTTCGCAACATAGCGGACCTAACCATTATCCAGGCAGAACTGGATCGGCTTATCGCACCGGCGACGAAAACGCTATACATTCAAGCGGACATCTGCAGATCCGAACTTCTTGTGGAGATCGAGGCCACAGGCGGAGTCGTGCATCCATAAAAATTCCCAGTCTCTACATTGCATGCTACCGGCGCTTTAAAAACGTTCTCCCCGCCCCCGGTACGCCATTCTCCAAATTGGAGATCTGCGTGTCCAGACGCCCGGTCGAGTGACATCACCGGCAAGCAATTTATTCCGTTCTATTTTGGCGGGGATATGCGCCGCACAGAAGCGTCTTATTAAGGGCCAAAACATCCTTATACTTTATGACAACAACTCTCGATTTGGATCAGCGGATACGTTGCTGATAATAGTAATGGACACTAACACTCCGTAAAATAATGTCGCGCTGCACATTCCAAGAACCAAAATTAACAGCTTCGGCGGCAAGCGCGAAGCTGTTGACACAATTTACCTCCTGTGATACAAGCTAGGAAAATCTGGTAATTTATTTAAGATCCTTATTTCTGCTTAGGGCGACGTCAATGTTGGAGTGCATACCGGCTAAGGGTCAGATATTCATGCAGATACATGCTAGCCATGTGCCATTGCAGGCCAGACCATCACGATCGATGTCTCCATCCCATGAGATTTTTTGAAAAAATACGCTCCGCCAGAGAATATGTGGTATTCTACATAGGCCTCGCGCTCTTGGCGAGCGTTAGTCTTTTATGGTCTATTTTTGCACTACCCATGAATATTATATTTCCGATAAAATTTCGGAAGTTAATTGGGAGATGGGTTATTTCCATGGGATTTAGGCTGTATCTGCGGACATTATCCGCTCTCGGTGCTTGCCATTTTGACATTAGCGCACTCGATACACTCAGCGATGAGTTACCGATGGTCATCGCACCGAATCATCCTTCACTGCTTGATGCGATTATGATTCTTTCGCGCATGCCGCGCCTAGCGTGCATTATGAAAGCGGAATTGGTAGACAATCCATTTTTTGGCGCCGGTGCGCGTCTGGCTTGTTACATTCGTAATGACGCCTTACGCCACATGCTTCACCTTGCCGTCGAAGAACTACGTGGCGGCAGTCATTTACTTCTTTTCCCGGAAGGCACGCGAAGTCATCCCCTTCCCATCGGAACCATACGGGGCAGCATTGCGCTGATTGCCAAGCAGGCGCATGTGCCCATCCAGACCATATTAATCACCGCAGACTCTCCCTTTCTCGGTAAGGGATGGCCCTTCTTTCGCAAGCCGGCCATGCCTATTCACTACCGTATAGAGATAGGTCGCCGCTTCGATCCACCAACGGACGTACGCCGTACGATAGTGGAACTGGAAACCTATTTTCACTCAGCTCTGACAGGCAATCCCTTACCACCAAACGTCGCGTCAGCGGCAGCAGACGAATTGGAATGAAACAACCCTCCAGCACCCACTTATTGCTTATTCCGAGCTACAACCCCGGGCCCAAAGTCTATGCAACAGTGGTCGCGGCACGTCAACATTGGAACCCTGTCTGGGTCATCGTCGATGGGAGTACCGACGGCACGGCAATAGGCCTCCAGGAATTAGCGCGCCGGGATGGTGGATTACGCATTCTCATCCTCTCCCACAACCGTGGCAAAGGAGAAGCTATACGATATGGCTTGGAGCAAGCCCAGGGACAGGGCTATACCCATGTATTGACGATGGACTCCGATGGTCAGCACCCCGCCGGGGAGGTCCCCGCATTTATGCAGGCGTCTGCCAACAACCCTGACGCCATGATTCTCGGCGTACCGGTTTTTGATGCCAGCGCCCCTGCTCTTCGGGTAAAAGGTCGTAAGATATCTAACTGGTGGGCCAACCTGGAAACGTTAGGCGGGGGTATCGGCGACTCCCTGTTTGGCTTTCGCGTTTATCCCTTGG
>NZ_JAAZTY010000162.1 GCF_018854775.1 Acidithiobacillus ferriphilus
CCGGCATCAAGGCATTAAAGGGTAACTGTACCACCCTCAGGTGGTGGCGGTTGCCTTGCCCTGCAGCTTTTTCAGCCAGCCCGATAAGACTGGTCAGGGACTGGAACAGGGTATCATCCGTCGCTACCCGGCAGGCATTGAAAGTGGAAATGCCATAATAGCGAATCTTGTTGGCTTGCACCGCCGCTTCAAGCATGGTGAACACGTCGATCAGCTTATCGTACATCGGTCCCTTGCCGATCACCGGGATATGTACCTCCGGCTGATCGATCAGGTAGACATCCAGAGTCTCCAGCCCCATCTGCGTACGCAGGGTATCCAATTGCCAAGCGATATATTCGGGGCTCAGGCAATGGACGCCCTGAGCAAGGTCTGCCTCCTTACCCAGCCCCTTGACCACCACTTTTTCCCGAAAAAAGGTTAGCGGATCTTCGGGGCGTCCGTCGGCGAAGGTCAAAAAACCGCCCTTCCCGACCACAAAAAATTCCTCTCGCTGAATACCGGCCGCCATCGCCTTGGCAATTCCCACCCCGACCGCCCGACCAGCCCGCCCGAAACGATAGTTGGCCCCGGTGTCGATAACGTTGATGCCCGACTGCAAGGCCTGCGCCACAATCGCCGCGACGGCGACATCCGTCACGTCATCCACGGCGCCGGGGAAGGTGCCAACGCCCAGAGAGGACAGTTTGATGCGGGTGTTTAAAAAGTCACTGAAGTGTTCGTCAGCGAGGATTCCAGCGAAGCGCCCCACATAGGCCTTGGTACCGGCACTACTGGCGACCCCCGGAATCAATCCATTTTCCGCAGCATTCACGCGGCGCTACTCCTGTTGGCAAAGAGGGGATGATGGTGCAGCAAAAAATCCAGGCGTTCGCGCAACTCGGCACGCACCGGGCCGGGCCGGGGTGTATCTTGCAATGCCAGGAACTGTTGACCATAGCCCGGTGCGTCTGCATCGTCCAGTTCCCATTCGACCGCCTTGAGCAGCGTTTGCCCGGTAGCGGGCAATTCCGCGGGCAACGAACGCCCCGTTAATATCGCCCAAAGGCCGGTCCAGCAACGCGCCAGGGCAATGGGATGATAACCACCCCCGCCCAACACCAGCAGACGCGGACTTTCCGCCACAATCTGGCGTACGACCTGCCAGAATAGGCCGTTGGAAACCCGGAACTTGCTCAAGGGATCGGGTGCGAGGATATCGGTGCCCGCCTGCAAAACGACGACATCTGGGTCGAAGTGCTGCAAAAGACGGGGCCACAACGCCGCAAAAGCCAGAGCATACTCACTGTCATTCACTTCTTTGGGCAACGGCAGATTAACTGCCAATCCCGGCCAGTCGGTGAGTCTCCCGCCCTGATAGGGATAGGCATAATCCGTATCCATGTGCAGGGAGACCGTCAGCGTGTCGGGGTCTTCCGCAAAGGCCGCCTCCACCCCATCACCGTGGTGGGCATCCATATCCCAGTACAGCACCCGCAAACCGGCACGACGCAAACGCTGGATGGCCAACACAGGATCGTTGAAATAGCAAAAGCCGCGGGCCTGACCCGGTGCGGCATGGTGCATTCCACCCGCGGGGCTGAAGGCGGTTACGCCTTCCAGCACGGCTTCCGCCGCGAGCACGCCGGAACCAGTAGCCAGGGAGGCGGTATCGAAAAAACCGGGGAAATAAGGATTCTCCAGCGTACCCAGCTGATGGCGCCGACGATCGCTGTCCTCCACGCCACCGCGAAACTGGGCACGCTCAAAGGCCTGTATGTAATCTTTGGTATGGAAGCCAAAAAGCTCCCGATGGCTGGCCGGGCGGCCCTGTCGGTATTCTTCCGGCGCCATGGCCCCATAGCTATTGATGAGGTCCAGGGTCAGGGACACCCGCGGAATCGCCAGGGGATGGTTACTCCCATAACTCGCCCGCCGGTAACGCGCCGCCCCGACGAAGACCGCCCGACGGGTCGCGACGCTTTGCGGGCGCAGCATCTCCCGCTCGTTCACTCTGCTGGCAACCGTCTGCGCCTCACCCGTCATGCGCTGTGGCCCCGCAGGCGCAGATAAATCTCCGGCAGACGCGTCGGCAGGCTGTCGATATGGGGCAACACGAGATAGTGCCCCGACCCGAAGACCAGCGGCAGATATTCGCCACCACGCGGGTCGAGACTGATGCAAAAGGCGTGGATACCCAAGTCCTGCGCTTCTTTCACCGCCATGCGCGTATCTTCCTGCAAATAGCGGGAGTCACCGCCATCGTCATAATCGGCCGGACGACCATCCGACAGAATCAGGAGCAAACGTCGCTGCGCCGGACTGCGCAGCATGAGCCGCGAGCTATGGCGGATGGCGGCACCCATGCGCGTCGCCAGCCGCCCAGACAGGCCGCCGAGCAAGGCCCGCGCGCGCGCATCAAATTTGTCGGTGAATCGCTTGATGGGGTAAAGCAAGACCTCGTCGTGATACTTGCTGGCGAATCCGTAAAGGGCAAAAGGATCACCCACTTCCATCAGTGCCTCACCAAAGAGCAGCATTGCCGCGCGCAAGCGATCCACCACCCGCACACCGGAATCTCCAGCCTCCGCCATAATGGAGGTGGACAGATCGGCGAGCAGCAGTACCGAAGTATCTCGCTGTTGCGGTCGCCGTTGCAGGTAGATACCGGCTTTGGGCGAACGCCCGGCGCGCCGCTCCACCACAAACTGCACCGCCGCCTCCAAATCAGGTTCGTCACCCTCGTACTGGCGACGGCGCGGCGCCATCCGCGTCGGCTTCTGTGCCTGCAAGGCCCACTTCAGACGCCTTAACGTGCCGTCATATTCGGCGGCAATGGCGATAGCCTTGGTCTCATCGCGTTCACGCAGGGGACGCTCATGCACCCGCGCCCAGTTCTCTTTATAGCTCTGCTGACGGTAATCCCATTCGCGATAAGGCCAGCCGCCTTCAGGCCCTTGTACCCCGCGACCACTGCCCATGACCTTGGCAGGCATGGGAATACCGACCCCAACCCGCCCACCGGTCCCCTGGATATCCTCAGGGGAAATATCCATATCCGGATCATTGCCTTCTGCCTGTTGCGGGGCCTCTCGCGGCTTTTCCTCATGACCAGCGGCACCCAGCTCACCGCTGCCATCCATCTCCGGAACATCCGTATCGCGCTTCTGGCGCGGATACACCGGTCGTGCCGCATTGGGCGAATGACCGGGCAGATAGGCGCGGGCGCGCTCAGGCAGGGAGATCGGTGGCAAATCCGTCGCCGCATAGAGGGTGAGCGCTGCCCGGAAAGCGTCAACAATACCGGTTTGTGCCGTCATCAACACGGCAAGATCCCCAGGCAATCTTCCGGCCATGGCATCTTCCAGCATGTTCATGGCCGCCTGATAGTAGCACCCGGCAGCCCCCTCCGGCCGGCTGCGCTGATGGGATATCCGCAGCACCCGCGCCAGATAACCAGGCATCTCCCGCTCCAGTGCGCTATCCACACGCAAGTCTTCACAGAGATCGAAAATCAGCTGAAAACGAATCATATCGTCGCCAAACTGGGCGAACAGTGGCCGCCAGGTGATCCGCTGGTCGGGATCCAAAGGCGGATGCTGCACGCCGATTTCGGCAAAAAGGGCATGGATGGCGTCTTGCTCATAGCTCTCGAAGGCCAGATGCGCGCCCGTATGATAGAAGGCCAACAAAGCCTCCTCGCGGTCGGGCATCACCGCCGGCACAAAGAGGCTGCGCCCGTCGGTCTCGACAAAGGCGCGGCCGCCCTCCAGACTCCACTCTCCCTCTTCCAGGGGCAGATGCAGCCCGGTCCAGGCCTGGAGCAGGAGCCCGAAGAGCCGCTTGTGGGTTCCCATACGAAAGCCCGGCAGGACCTCCAACAAAAAGCTGCGCGACTCATCACTCTCCAGCCGGAACCAAGCCTCACCGCGTACCCTTCCCGCCGCCAACACATCACCGCCGCGCCGCGCCCATTCCGCTACCCCCGCCAGACCGCAGATGCCACGCACTTTGGTGGCGCCGTCCAGATACGTCCCCAGCCCCAAACGCCCATTGGCGAGGGAGTCGGCAGGCGTCAACAACGCCCGCAGCCCCTCAACTCCCGCATCGCCGAACAGAATGGCTGCAGGCATCTGGAAATAGGACGCCGCGCTGTCCACATGCCGGTCAATCCAAGCAGCTCCCAAGGCAAACCACAACGCCTCGCCCTCTGCACCCCAACCACGGCGTACCGCACTGGCCTGCGCGAAGAAACCCACCGCCGCCCGAAAGGTGCCGCGCTGACGGAGAAACTGGCGCGCCTGATCCAGCCAGGGGTCCAGGCCTCCGAAGGCCTTTACCAGATCGGCGGTGGCATGGAAAAACGCCTTGCCTGCTTCCCGGTCATAGAAAAACAAATCCCGTCCGGTCTCCAAGTAATGTAATGTTACCGCCT
>NZ_JAAZTY010000163.1 GCF_018854775.1 Acidithiobacillus ferriphilus
GGGAGGGAGCGGCTTGGAAAAATAGTACCCCTGCAGATGGCTGCACCCCATTTTGGTGAGCAGTGCCGCGTGCTCTGCCGTCTCCACTCCTTCAGCGATCACATCCAGACCCAGCATGCGGCTGGCGGTAATCACCGCCGCGACGATGGCCAGGTCCTTGGGATCATTGATCATGTCGCGCACAAAACTCCGATCGATCTTGATGGATTGGGCCTGGAGCTGTTGGAGGTAGGTTAGAGACGCATTGCCGGTACCAAAATCATCGAGGGCGACGCGCACCCCCATGCGATGACAGGCAGCCAGGAGGACTTGCGCGCCTGCCATATCGATCAGCGGCGCCGACTCGGTGACCTCAATCTCTAGCTGATTTTGGGGTATGTCCGGGTGATTGGCCAAGATTTCCCGTAGATCGTCCAGGAAGCGGGCATCAAGCAGGTGGCGGGCGCTGATATTCACCGATATGCGCAACACCAGCCCTTCCCGACGCCAAGCTTCTTCTTGACGCAGAGCCATTTCTAGGACGAATCGGCCGATAGAACGCGCGAGGCTGGGGTGGTCCAGGGCGGAGAAAAAGGCGGCTGGGGGGAGCAGTCCTTTCTCCGGGTGTTGCAGGCGAATAAGGGCTTCCACGCTCAGGACCTCCCCGGCGCTGGATACGATAGGTTGGTAGTGCAGGATCAAACGCTTGTCGTTCAATGCTTGCTGCAACATGACGCGCATCTCCGTCTCTGCTTGTACAGCCTCATCCAGGGCCAAAGTATGCAGATGAAATTGGTCCCGGCCCGCATCCTTGGCGGCATAGAGCGCCATATCGGCGTGCTGTATCAGCATACTGGCGTTACTGTCGTCCAGAGGATAGAGGGTGATTCCTAGACTGCCGGAGATGCTGACCGCTTCGCCATGGATATTCAGCGCTTCCCGGATGCTAGCGAGTAGGCGTTTACAAATAACTCCGAGGCTGTCCACGCTATCCAGGCCGGGCAGTAGCAGCCCGAATTCATCGCCGCCCATCCGCGCGAGGGTGTCCCCGGCGCGCAAATGTCCTTGTAGTCTTTGCACCACGGCCAGCAGCAACTGATCTCCGGCCGCGTGCCCGAGCCGATCGTTCACCTGCTTGAACCCATCGAGATCGAGCAGCGCCACGCCAAGGAGTCGCTCATTCCTCAGCGCCTGGGTTTGGGCGATTTCCAGACGGTCCAGGAAGAGGGTGCGGTTTGGTAAACCAGTCAGCGGGTCGCGCAGGGATTGGTTGCGCAGTTGGAGCACCATCTCGCCGAGATGGGCGAACGCATGAAAATAATCTGATCCAACTCGACGAAAGTATCCTTTTTCGCGCGCTCCGATCAGGATCGCACCACGCAGATCCTCCTCACCAAAGGGAAATATCCCGACTTCTTTAACCCGGTTGTGGAGGTTTTTAATCCACTCTGGGGCATGCGGATCTTCTACGGACCGGATGACCGTCTGTCCGCATTCCAGTGCCTCCCAGCAAGGATCTCCAGTATTCTTTGGTAGTTGCAGAGTCGGCAGTGGGAGACCGGCAATGCACTCCAGGGTTAATACATCTCCCATGGCACCACTCACCACATAACCAGCCAGGCGTACGCTGGCGCTCTTGCGCGGCAGGGCTTCGCAGATCTGCTGGAGCAACAACGCCTCCGGGCGTTGGGACTCCGCCCCTTGGGGAACGGCAAGCACCCCCAATAAAACATCGAAGAGGGCCAACCGATCAGCATCGGTCTCGCGAGAGGCGCGGGCATAGCCGTCAAGTTGGATCATGAGGTCGCCAATCAGCAGACGGAACAAGGCGTCTCGCAGCGCATTCCGTTCAGCCTCCGGAACCTGGTCCTGGAGCACCTTCTGCCAATGGCGCCAGTAGAGGATATAGGCGCCGGCGACCCAGGAGGGCTTGATGCCCAGACGGTGGTGCAGAGCCCCGATTTTGCGCATGGACTCCCGCCAGGATTTGTTCAGGTGACTGGCCAGAAGCCCGCTGATGTGTTCCGCCTGTTTCTGCATCAGGGCGTCCAGACGCGCGCGGGAGAAATCCCGGAAGACGGCGGCGGTGACCGGGTGTGAGAGCAGATACTCGTAGAAATCGTGTGCGAGGGCCCCGGTTTCCGCCTCAAGGAGAACCCGGTAGCGTTTGATAAATTGAAAGTCCGAATCATGCAGACCGAGAAAATTAGGGAGCGTGCTGGTGGTGTCCATAGTTTTAAGTGATCCCTGTAAAAAATCGCGATCTTCCGCCCATCTCGGACAATCCAGCAGCAAAGAAAAAGCACTACGATTATATCCAAGCAATCTCAGCAAGCGTGCAGCATTAATGCCGCGCTTGCCTGAAATAGTAGATCAATTCAATAGACTAAGCCACATCGGCTTGACACCCTGTTACCAAGCCCATAAAATTTTCTTTCTAGCTACAGCGCCGCAATCCCCCATCCGATGTTAAGGAGTCAACAAATGAGCGAACAGACACTGCCCTGGGACGAAGACGCGCTGCAACGCCTGGAGAAAATGCCCTCTTTCGTGCGCAACATGGCCAAGGCCAAAATCGAGAAGGCCGCCAAGGAAGCGGGCGAATCGAAAGTCACCGCCGCGTTTCTCGATGCCAACAAAGGGAAAATGATGGGTTAACCTTATTCCCAGTTCAGCCAAAGCAACAAAATAAATCTAAAATAATCCAATTGCCAGCCTATAGTTCTGATAGCCCACTGCTTTGAGGTCGCTCATAGGCATGGCGTCCTTGCCGGTCATCGGCTATCATCCGCACCGGCATCTTAAATAGCCGATTTTCTCGGCCCGGTGTATCACGACTTTCAAACGCTGGATTCTGTCAATTCATATCCGCCGCCAACATGGGGCAAGCGGCACCATCCTTGCCTTATGGCTGCCCGCAAAAGCAGTACCATATTCTGAGTTGCGATCAGGCGGACCGTGCCGCCATATTCACAAACGATGCACGCCAGGTAAACATGCTATTGGAAGAGAAACCTTCACCATTGATCATCTTCACCGTCGGCACGTCCGCCAGTGGCAAAAGCACCTGGGCACGCGCCATGCAAAGCCAATACCCCAGCCTAAATATTCACGTCATCGAACGGGACGCCATCCGGGCAGCCTTGTATTATGAGGCATCTGGACAGCCGTTTTCCTGGAAGACCTGGGACAAAGCGCAGGAAGATCGTGTGCAATCGCTCTGGGAAGAAGCCATTCGCCAGGCGATAACGGAAGCGGACGCATTGATTATCGCAGACACGCATCTTGATCCGGAGCGACTGGCTCCCTATGCGGAATGGATACGGTCTCTGCGGACGACAGGCAGCGATCCGGAAATGATCATCCAATATTTTTCATCCATACCGCTGATAGATCTCATTCGTCGAGACCAGGGACGGATCAATTCGGTCGGTGGTGCGGTGCTGCGTGAGCAGCTTCAGCGGTTACAGCCGGAGGAGCATTACTGGCGGGCTGTTGAATCGAAACGCACAAGCCAGTAAATTTACAACGGTTTTCAGATACAGGAGCATGTTCATCATGGCTAAAAGCAAAATTGGGACGCAAGACGATTTCCCCAGAGGCCAGGTCAAGGCCTGCAAGGTT
>NZ_JAAZTY010000164.1 GCF_018854775.1 Acidithiobacillus ferriphilus
TTTCTAGCAGGACAGGCGGTAGAATCTGCGCCAGAGGGCCGTCACCAGACACGGCATAATGCACATCAAGACCTTGCTGCTGGGATAATGCCACCGCCAGCTCCGCCCCTAGAAAGCCGCCACCGATGACTACCACCTTCCCCCCTTCCGCAGCCTGAGTTCGCAAACGGCGATAGTCGGCCAGTGTGCGCAGAGTGAATACCCGATCCTGTATAGTCACCGGAACAGTAAGCTGTCGTGGCCGACCACCCATGGCGAGCAGCGATTTATGGTAATGATAGGTTTTGCCTGCGGAAGTGCTGAGTGTCCGTTGTTGCGGATCCAGGTTGGTGACGGGATCACCCAGAACTATGTCCACCTTTAGTGCGGTCCAGTCGGCGTTGGACATTAGCGGCAAATTCGCCTCTTTGTCCTTTCCCAGCCACAGTCCTTTGGATAAAGGGGGGCGTTGGTAGGGAGTTTCAGTCTCCGCTCCCAGCATCAGAATGCGCCCCACCATGTCTTTGCTCCGAATGGCCACAGCCGCAGCGGCCGCAGCCGGACCTGCACCCACCAACAGATAGTCAAAATAGTCATATGTTGTCATGTCAGTCTCACGTCCGCGCTTTAGATATTCCTGAGTAAGGTATAGTCTAGCAAGGAGTACATGGCGAGACCCACGAGATAGAACGGGGACCGATCTAGTCTACTCCGGGCTTGATCCAGATCAATGAATGTCCGATAAAAACGGTTAAGAATGCCCCGGTATTCTGATGAGATATGGAGAACCCTCATGTCCACACCACCATTACACCAACATATCCATGTCCTTTATCCCTTCGATGCCCGCGGCATTGCCAAACGTTTTCGCCGCGATGCCATTTTCGGTGTTCTGGATGCCTTGTCGCCGGGAGAAATCATGCTCCTCCGCATCCGCTTCACGGCGCATGCAGGCGCTTCGGCATGAGACTTTTGGACGACGCCGCCGCTTCCTTCGACGATCCCGTGGGGCTGCTCAGAGCCTGCCATGAACGCATCCTGGAGCACTGCGAGACCTTGGAGCGCCTAGCCGAGCATTTGGCGCGAGTCGGTGTCGACAGCGAAGCGCGGCTGGCCGCTACACGCATCCGCCGCTACTTTCATATGGCCGGTCCCGCCCATCATGCCGACGAGGAGAACCAGCTTTTTCCCTGGCTGCTGGCGCGACCGGACTTTCCGTCCATGCTGCGGGCGGTGGTGCGCAATCTGACAGATCAGCATCGGCAGTTGGAAGGGGCTTGGCGGGTGTT
>NZ_JAAZTY010000165.1 GCF_018854775.1 Acidithiobacillus ferriphilus
TGGAAATCAGGGGTACAACCAGCAACCACCACCCGACCAGGAATCTGGTCGGTACAACAGTGGCTACGGCAATTTACCAGGCGTACCCGATGGCCTACCCCCAGGAGGTCCGAGCGCGTCTTAACCGCCCCAACAAAACGATCCGCTCATTAAAATGGATAACTCGTTGCCTGCGACGCTTATGCACCTCGATCCGTCCCCAATCGGGGGCATGCGGCATATGATCAATGTTTGTAATAAAAATTTCCACAATTAAGGTGACCTATGGCTATAGAAACCAACATTTTTGAAAAAATAGACTTCGCAAACGCTACAAAAGTAGTGCGTCCGACTTTAGGTAATGAGGCACCAATCGCACTATTCAGGCTGGTGCGCCTTATCCTTCTAGAGGATATGTTTGGTGTCAGTTCTACGGCACAAGCATACCTATCGGGAAGACACCTTGGGTATAGCCTTGGGTTAAAAGATCTAAGCCAATTTGTAGAGTTATGCGAACAACTTAAAATAGGGGTTGTAAAAACTGGGGAAAATGATAAAGGGCAACTGCATATTGATGTTTACGAGTGCGTTACCTGCTCTGGAATGGAACCTGTCGGGCGCACCCTGTGTTCTTTCGAGGGCGGTTTGATCGCCGGCGTAGCAGAGGGCATATTTAAAAACAAGGTTAACGTCCGCGAGGTTACTTGCATAGGTGGACTTGGACATGAATCATGTGGCTTTGATATAATACAGAGGTAATGGTAACGCGATAGAATGATAATGATACATGAGGTCTAAGTTGCTCATTCGCAAAAGCGCATTGGTGAGGGGATCGGAAAACCTCCGTCAAGCTCCTCCGTCGACCAACGCAGCATGCCGAATACGCAACTGCAGCGTCGTCGTATCCCGGAACATATTCACATCCAGCTCGTAAGCCATGAGTACCGTCTGCCCCACTCCCACCGGGCAGACGCCATTTTCCACGGCGCCGAACCAGATGGCATCGTAGTCCATCGCATCCATTTTCACGACCAGTTTCAGATGCCTGCCGTCACCCACCGGGCGGATTTGTTCAATCCGGCCGTGGCTTCTGAAAACGGGGTGCTCCCATTGGCGGCCAAAAGGTTCTAAGGCGGTCAGTTCTTCCACAACGGCGAAGCTGGGAGTCACCTCCAGCGCACCATCGGTGACAATCTCCGGGCCGACCCTGTGGTCACGCAATGCGTTTGCGGCGGTAGAGGCCCACGCTTCCGCAAAGCGCTGCAGACCATCCCGCTTCAAGGTCACACCACCAGCGCCCGCATGGCCGCCCCAGGCGACAAAATCATCGGGATAACGGCCGGCGATCTCCGCCAAGGCATTCCGTACATGAAAACCGTGCACGGTCCTGAGCGATGCCGTGATATGTTCCGCGTCATTTTTTGGCGAGAAATAAGCGACCGGTCTACCGAAAGACTCCGCCAGTCGCGCCGCACAAATGCCGTGGACACCCGCGTGGCCTTCCGGGTCGAATATCGTAATGGCCGCCGCGCCATCCCGAACCTGCTGTGCCGCCTGTTTTGTGCTTCTTTGCAGCATGTTCGACTGGACCGCCTTACGTTCGGTGTTGTGCTCCACGAAATGCTGCGCCAGTTCTTCCGCCACCGGAACGCTATCACTCATAAGCAAATCAACACTGCCCAGTGCCGAATCCAGGCGCCCGCGGGCGTTGATGACGGGCGCGAAATGAAAGGCCAGGGTGGCCGCGGTAATGGGCCCTTTGCAATGGCTGGCTACGTACAATGCCTGCCAGGCGGGCCGTGCCACCGGCGAGTTCATGATCGCCAGGCCGCGGGCGATTATCGCCTTGTTATTGATGGACCGCGCCAGATTGACGCAATCGGCCATGGTTCCCAGGGCAACCAGGTCCAAAAGACCGCCGAGTTTTGGCGCACGGGCGGGAAGGTCGCCGTCCCGAATCAGCCGCTGGCGAACCGCACAGCACAGCAACCACGCCACCTGCACGCCGGCGATGTAAGGATCGGGAAATGCCGAATCCTCGCGCACCGGGTTTACACAAGCCATGGCCGCAGGGGGCGGCCCGGATGCGGGCACGCCGTGATGATCCGTGATGACGACGATAAAACCATGATCCCGCAGCCTGGCGATCCGTTCATGATCCGTGCTCCCCTGATCCGCGGTAATAATCAAGGCGGGGCGGGGGGCCTCGGCAATAATGCGGTCGGTCAGGGTTTCGGTGACGCCGTAACCGTCCCGCAGACGATGGCCGATATAGCTGTGAATCCGCGCTTCCGACACGCCGAAATAATCCCGGAACGCAAACTTCAGCACCGCATGGGCCGAGGCGCCATCCGCATCGAAGTCGGAAATCAGGAGGATGGGCAACCCTTGTTTTATGGCGGAGACGATGCATTCAGAAGCGATGTCGATATCAGGCAGCAAATCCGGCGGGGTGAGGCCACTCAACTGCAGATTCAGCAACTCCGGCAGTTTCGCCAGATCGGCCTCGCTCAATCTACCGGCAATGATCCGGGCCTGGAGCGGGGTATATCCAAGCTCCAAAGTCGCGCGCAATATCGCCGCTGCCACAGGACGGTCGACAATGCGCGCGGCTTCAGACACCTACCAGCCCCCCGGCAGCGCATGGCCCGGCCGGGCCGGTCCGCGCCAGAAGCGCCAGCGATCCGTACGGCGAAGCGTAAGGCGCTCTATACCACCGCTGGCAAGCACCCCCGTCAAACACTCCAGGCGCCCGCCGCTCCGCCACAAGGATTGCAGGGCCGGGACCAGCGCCGCGAAAGACTTTGCCGCATCGGGATAGAGCCAGGCTCCGGACCAGACCCAGAGCAGATCATCGGGGAGTTTTACGGCGGCCTGCAACGCTTTGGGATAGGACAGGGGCAGACCGAGCCAGCGGGCCGCGGCCTGCAGGTAGTCCGCCTCCGCCGCCACGGTCTGCCACCGCGGAATGGGCCGCGCAGCAGGTAATCGCCCCTCCCCCCAGGCCCAGAACAGACACCAGGGTTCCTGACCGTCGGCATCGACATCCTGATTGACGGGATGCGCGGCGAGGAGCATTTGCAACTCATTGAGGAAGGCATTCCAGCGCCGGGCATCGGTACCGGTGACTTGCAGGGCCAGCGGCTCACGGCCCCAGACTTGTTCGGGATCGGGACAGTGCAGGTCGGGCGTGTCGGCGGTCAGCACATACCAACGCCGGGCGCCGCGCCGCAATGTCCAGGGGGTATCCGCCATGTGCTCAACAGCAGACGTAAACAGTGCCGCGGCGGCGGCTTCCTCCAGGCCGGGCAGAGGCTGTAAGACCGCCCGCCCCGCCTGGCCGCGAAACGCCACCGGCTCCAGGGCGATGACCCAGTGCCCTTCGGTCGCTATACCCTCAGACTCCGCCAGCAATGCCGCCGCCGGCAGCAAGCCGTTGAAACCCAGCAAACGTCCCGCCACCTCCAGAGAGGAACCAGCCGTCAACCGCTCCGCCCGCCCACACCCCCAGTAACGCGGCAATACCGCTCCCAGGTCGTCCTCCGGCACACCGCGTAACCCCGACAGCCAGAGGCAGAGATCGGCCATCAGCGGTCCAGAATGGCGCGCTGCACGGCCTCCAGACTGGCATCCACGGTGCGCACTTCGCCGCCCTGAGCAATGGCGGTATCGGGATCTTTGAGGCCATGCCCGGTGAGGGTACAGACCACCGTCGCGCCCGTTTCAATTTTTCCGGCGCGAACCGCGGCCACCACCCCCGCCACCGAAGTCGCCGAGGCCGGTTCGCAGAAAACGCCCTCGTATTGCGCCAGCCAGCGCTGCGCCTCCAGAATTTCGGCATCGCTATGACCGCCAAACCAGCCGCCGCTTTCGGCCTGCACCCGATGCGCCTGATCCCAGGACATGGGATGACCGATACGGATGGCCGTGGCGATGGTCTCGGGGTCTTTCACATAATCGCCAACGATGAATGGAGCACTGCCTGCCGCCTGAAAACCCAGCATCTTCGGTCGTTTGCCCGTTTTACCGTGACCATAGGTGCAGGCGCCATTACAGAACTTGCAGGAAGCGGTCAGAGACTGGGACTTGTCGGTCCGCCCATCAGTGGCCTCACAATAGCCCATCCAGTGGGCGGTGATATTGCCGGCATTACCCACGGGCAGGGCGTGATAATCGGGCGCCTCACCCAGCGCTTCGATAATCTCGAAGGCCGCCGTCTTCTGGCCCTGCAAGCGATAGGGATTGACCGAGTTCACCAGGGTGATGGGCGCATTGGCCGCCACTTCCTGGACAATCTGCATCCCCGCGTCGAAGTTGCCGCGAATCTGCAACACCATGGCACCATGCATCATCGCCTGAGAAAGCTTGCCGAGGGCGATCTTGCCTTCCGGGATCACCACGAAAGCGCGCATTCCCGCCCGCGCCGCGTAAGCCGCTGCTGCCGCCGAAGTGTTGCCGGTAGAGGCGCAGATCACCATCTCACTGCCCTCTTCCTTGGCTTTGGTCACCGCCATGGTCATACCACGGTCCTTGAAGGAGCCGGTGGGATTCAGGCCCTCGAATTTGAGGAAAAGGCGGATATCGAGGCCAAGCTGGCGGGGCAGGTTGATACACTCGATCAGCGGCGTATTGCCCTCGCCCAGGCTCACCGCCGGAGTCTCGGGAGCCAGGGGCAGGAAGGCGCGGTAATGGTCGATAATGCCGGTATAACGGGTCATGAAGTTATCCTGATTTAAGATGAAATGCCAAAATTCAGTGCGGCGGACGGATCACCCTTCCGCCAAACTCTCGACGCGCAGGCGCAGCACGGGCTGAACGACCACCGGCAGCGCTTCAATGCGGGCGATGGCCCGCTCCAGGTCACCCTCCCGGCAGCGGTGCAGCAGCAGGACGATGGGCACACTGTCTGCCTCCGGCGTCTCTTTCTGCACCAGCGCTTCGATGGAAATCTCATACTCCGCCAGCATCGTCGCCACCTGTGCCAGCACACCGGGGCGGTTATGGGCGTGGATGCGCAGATAGTAAGCGCTCTCCACCTCGGCCATGGGCAGCAGCGGCAAGGCACTCATGGCATCGGGCTGGAAGGCGAGATGGGGCACCCGGTTGCTGGGATCGGCGGTCATGGTCCGCGCCACATCCACCAAGTCCGCCACCACGGCGCTGGCCGTGGGATCGCCGCCCGCGCCGCGTCCATA
>NZ_JAAZTY010000166.1 GCF_018854775.1 Acidithiobacillus ferriphilus
AGCCGATGAGGTCCATTTTTTGCTTGGAGGACCATGGACGCCACGGACCAGAAGCGCCTGTTGCGTGAAATGCTTTTTGCCCGCCGTTTCGAGGAACGTTGCGCGGAAGCCTATCACGAACGCCAGATCGGCGGTTTTTTGCATCTTTATCCTGGTCAGGAAGCCTGTGCCATCGGTGTGCTGGAAAAGGCCCGCACTGGTTCGGACTATGTGGTGACCGGTTATCGCGACCACATTCATGCACTGAAGTCGGGGATGGATCCCAAGGTGTTGATGGCAGAGCTTTTTGGCAAGGAAACGGGCTGCTCCAAGGGCCGTGGTGGCTCCATGCATCTCTTTGATCCTGATGTGCACTTCATGGGTGGCTACGCGCTGGTCGGTGGGCCCTTTCCGCTAGCCGCTGGTTTCGCTAAGGCGATCCAGTTGCGTGGCAGCGATGAAATCTCCATCTGTTTCCTGGGTGATGGTGCCAACAATCAGGGTACTTTCCATGAGACCATGAACATGGCGAGCCTGTGGAATCTGCCGGTGCTCTTTATCTGCGAAAACAATCTGTATGGCATCGGTACCGCCATCGAACGTTCGACGGTGGAAATTAATCAATACAAGCGTGTGGTCTCTTATGGCATGGAGGCGGCGCAGTGCGACGGTCAGGATATCGATGTGGTCATGGCCCACGCCGAAAAGGCGGTGCAGCATGTGCGTGAAAAGCGTAAGCCCTACTTTCTGGAATTGATGACCTACCGTCTGCGCGGTCATTCCATGTCAGATTCCGGTGCTTACCGCTCCAAAGAAGAGGTGGAAGAATGGGCACTGCGCGATCCTATTGGTATTTATAAACGTCGCCTGATAGAGGCCGGGGTGCTCAGCGAGGATATGTTCCACGCCATGGACGCGGCCATTCAGGACGAAATCGAGAACGAGATCGTGCGTTTTGCCACCGAGAGTCCGGAGCCGCGCGTCGAGGACGTTGCCCGTTATGTGTATACAGAAGGAGGCAAGCAGCCATGGCTGAAATGATGTATTGGCAGGGTATTCTGCGCGCCCACGATGAGGAAATGGCGCGGGACCCGCTAGTCTTTGCCATGGGTGAGGATATTGGCGTCGCTGGCGGCACCTACAAGGCGACCAGCGGTCTCTTCGCCAAGTACGGCGAGCAGCGGGTAGTCGATACCCCCATCTCCGAAAACAGCTACACGGGCATCGGTGTCGGTGCGGCCATGATCGGGGCCCGTCCCATCGTCGAAATTATGAGCGTCAATTTCGCCTGGCTCGCCATGGATCAGCTCATGAACAACGCCGCGAAAATCCATTACATGTCCGGTGGTCGTATCCGCTGTCCCTTTGTGATGCGGGTGCCGGGCGGCACGGCACATCAGTTGGGTGCCCAGCATTCGGCGCGCATGGAGAAAGTCTTCATGGGTATTTCCGGCCTGCGGGTGGTGACCCCGGCAACGCCGCGCGACGCCTACGGTCTGCTGAAAAGCGCCGTGCGTTGCGATGATCCGGTGGTGATCATTGAGCACGAAAGTATGTACAACCTCAAGGGCGAGATACCGGATACGGAGTTCTTCACCCCGCTGGAAGGGGTGGAAGTGATGCGGCCCGGTAAAGATGTCAGCATTTTTGCCTACAACATCAGCGTGCATTGGGCGCTGGAGGCAGCACAGCAACTGGCGCAGGAACATGGTATTGATGCCGAGGTCATCGATCTGCGGGCACTCAAGCCCATGGATCGGGCTGGTATCGCGGCCAGCGTACACAAGACGCATCGCGCCATTATTGTCGAAGAAGACGAGGCGCCTGTAGGCGTAGGTTCTGAGGTGATCGCAATCATCAACGAGGAATGTTTTTTCGATCTCGATGCTGCACCCGTGCGAGTGCATGCCCTGGATGTGCCCATTCCTTATAATCGTCGCTTGGAAAAAGCGGCGATTCCCAATGCCGGGGATGTGGTCGCCGCTGTGCGGAAAATGCTGGGTCGGTAGTAGTATCCGGCGACCTGTTCTGGTGGTTGGTTGATCGTGGCTCGTTCGGCGAACGAGCGACACGATCTCCTTCTCAATCTCGATTTGAATGAATAATGGTGAAACATGGCCGAACCTTACGTCATCAAGATGCCGCAACTTACTGACACCATGACGGAGGGTGTGCTCGTTTCCTGGGAGAAGGCCGTGGGCGCACGGGTGGAGCGCGGCGATGTGGTGGCGACGATAGAAACGGATAAAGCCATTATGGATGTGGAGGTGTTCCGCTCGGGTTATCTGGCCGGGCCTCTGGCCGAGGCCGACAGTGTCCTCCCGGTGGGCGAGGCTATCGGCTACATCACCGATAGTGCGGCGGCGACGGTAGTGGCGCCTGCTGCTGCCGGCACACCAGAGCCGGCGCCCGCCGCGGTATCCCTCCCTGAGGGCTATGCGGTGAAAATGCCGCAGCTCTCCGATACCATGACCGAGGGCGTGCTGGTGTCCTGGGAAAAATCTCTGGGTGACAAAATCCAGCGTGGGGATGTGGTGGCGACGGTGGAAACGGACAAGGCCATCATGGATGTGGAGGTTTTTCGTGAAGGTTACCTTTCCGGTCCGTTGGTGGCGGCGGATGCGGTAGTGCCGGTAGGCGAACCTATCGCTTGGCTGGTGGCATCGCCGGAGCAGGTGCAGCGCGACAGCGCGGCAGCCGGCACCGGTACGGCGGGCAAAGCCAGTTCCGTGCATGGCTCCGCAACGCCCGTGATCGCCACCATGCCTGCTCTGGTGTCGGGCACGCATCCGGCGCCGCGCCCGCAGCAGGGCGCGGCCAGCCCCTTCGCTCGCCAGTTGGCGGGTCAGCAGGGGGTGGATCTCAACAGGCTGCGTGGCAGCGGTCCAGCCGGCGTGATTGTCGCCGCCGACGTCCTCGCGGCTGGCGGCGATACGGCACCAGCCGCATCCACTCGTCCCAGTGAGCCTGCTGTGCCCGGCAACGGCCGCGCCATGACGGCCATCGAAAGAGCCATCAGTCAGGCGATGGTTGCCTCCCTGAGTATCCCGGTTTTCCATGTCACGGTGCGGGTCAGGCCCGAGGCCTTGATCCGCGCGGCCAAGGCACACCAGATTTCCGTCACTGTGGCTATCGCCAAGGCCGCTTCACAGGCGCTGGGCAAGCATCCCTTGGTGAACGCCGCCTATCAGCCCACGGATAAAATTGTCGAACGTGGCCAGCATGACATCGGTATTGCCGCGACCACGGAAGATGGCGGGTTGGTGGTGCCGGTGCTACGTGGGGTAGAAGGCAAGGGTCTTGATCAGTTGCAAGCAGAATGGACCCCGCTGCTGGAGAAGGCGCGCAAACGTCGTCTCAGCCCGTCCGAATACACCCATCCCACCTTCACTATCTCCAACATGGGCATGTATGGCATCGCCCAGTTCGATGCGATCGTCACTCCGGGCACGTCGGCCATCATTGCTATTGCCGGCAACGGCCTCGAAGGTATGCCCATCACCATTACTGCGGATCATCGGGTGGTGAACGGCGCCGAGGCGGCCCTGTTTCTCAAAGATCTGAAACAGGCGATCGAGCATCCGGAGGCTTGGCTGGCCAGCACGGGGCCGGTGATTCCTGAAGGGAATTATGATGTGCAGGTGTTGGTCATCGGTGCGGGCCCTGGTGGTGAAGACTGTGCCCGTGAATTGGTGGAGAATGGTGTCAAGACCGCAATGGTTAACAACGCGCCTTTGCCGGGTGGCGAATGTCTCTGGCGCGGCTGTATCCCCTCCAAAGCTTGGCGCGCCGCCGCAGACCATATCCGAGATCGTGAGCATGATGCCGCCATGGGCCTTAGCTTTGGCAAGCCCAGTTTGGATTGGGTGCGACTGGAGCAGCATCGCCGTGGTATTCTCCAGACGCGCGGGGAAATGGCCCTAAAAACCGATCAGGGCATGAAGATTCAGGTACTGGAAGGCTACGCCCGCTTCACCGGCGATCATAGTGTCGAGATCAGCGGTAAAGATGCGCGAACCCTGACTTTTGGCGCTTGTGTCATCGCTACGGGTGCTCCGGCCTTTGTGCCGCCGATTCCCGGTATTCAGGAAGCGTTAAAAAATGGCGCCGCCGTGACTTCTGATACGGTCTGGGACTTGAAGCAGCCCCCCAAACGCCTCTGCGTCATCGGTGCGGGAGCCATCGGCATGGAAATGGCGCAGATGTTCCATGACTTTGGCGCCGAAGTGCGGGTGTTGGAAGCCTTGCCGCGGCCGGTGGCAGAGATGGAAAAGGAGATCGCGGAACAGTTGATGAAGGCCATCGCCCACAACAGTCCGCGCCTGCAGGTGTTGACCGACGTCAAAGTGGCGGGTGTCACCGGGCAGGTCGGTCAGTTAGCCGTTCGATATCAGATCGGTGAAGAGGCAGCGACTTACAACTGTGATTTGCTGCTGGTGGCGACCGGCAAGCGTCCGGATACCAGTGGTCTGAACCTTGCGGCGGCCGGCGTAACCCTCGGTGAGCGGGCTGCCATCGCTACGGATGCGACTGGGCGTAGCAATGTACCCCATATTTATGCTGTGGGTGACGTAATTGGCGGTTACATGCTGGCCCACACGGCGAGTCAACAGGGGCGAGTTGCGGCGGCCAATTTGCTGGGCCACAACAGCGTTCGCTACGATGCGGCGAAGGACTGCGGTGTGACTTTCACCCGACCGCAATGCGCCTTTGTCGGTTTGTCCCTGGAGCAGGCGAAGGCCGCTGGTATTGGCGCCGTCGAGGTCAAGGTGCCGATGAGCATCGATGCCAAGGCGATGATGACCGGTGAGACGGATGGTCTGATCAAAATGGTCGCCGACAAGGTGAGTCATCGCATCGTTGGTGTACACTTCCTGGCCGATCATGCGGATACCTTGGTGGGCGAGGCGGTGCTGATGGTGAGCGCTGGTCTGACGCTGGAGCAGGTGGCCGAAGCCATTCATCCGCATCCAACGCAGACTGAACTCTTCGGCGAAATGGCACGGCGTCTGTTATCCCGTCTGCGCCGCTCCGTCAAGGCAGGTGGTTGATTTGTGGTTGGCAGTGGTAATTGTGCCCCCGGATATTCCGGCACAGGGTGAGTGTCAACGAGGCCTCTGGCGCGGCTTGACGTCTGCGCGTAAAAGCGAGCAAAATGCTCGGGTATCCACTGGATGAAGCGCTGCGGCGCATGGAGTGATGCACGATGAGCACAGCAACCGAAACAATGACCAATCTGGATTCCATTCCTCCGCTTATGACCCTGACACAAAATGCAGCGGACAAGATTGCTTCGTTGGTCGAAGAAGAAGGTACTGAAGGTTTGAAGCTGCGTGTCTTTGTGACGGGTGGCGGTTGTTCCGGCTTTCAGTACGGTTTTACTTTCGATGAGAATATGAATGAAGGCGATACGGAAGTGCAGCAATTTGGCGTGAGCCTGCTGATTGATCCCATGAGCTACCAGTATCTGGTAGGTGCAGAGATTGACTACAGCGAGGGACTGGAAGGTGCGCAGTTCGTCATTAAAAACCCCAACGCGACAACGACCTGTGGTTGTGGGTCTTCTTTCTCGGCTTGATTGCCGGATATGGGTACTGATGTGCCCCAAGGGGAGGCCGATGGCCTCCCCTTTATTTTACGGGCAGGTTATGATGATCGGGTGATCCGTGGTCTGGAGGCCTTTGTTGAGGATGCCCTCCGTCCGAATGATAAAAGGAGTTCTGTATGGCGGAGCCAAACTTTACGCCAGGTCTGGAGGGAGTGGCTGCAACTCATTCCAGCATCTCCAATATTGATGGAGTCGCTGGTTTACTGAGTTACCGTGGTTTTGCCATTGCGGATTTGGTGGCGCATAGCAGTTTTGAGGAAGTCGCGCTCTTGTTGCTGGACGGCGTTCTGCCGAGCGCGGCCGGTTTGGGAGAATTTGATCGCGGGCTGCGTACCCATCGCCAAGTCAAATACAATGTCCGGGAAATCATGAAGTTTATGCCGGTGACCGGGCATCCCATGGATATGCTGCACTGTGCGGTGGCTAGCCTGGGCATGTTTTACCCACAGCAGGAGCTCTCCGACGCTGAGCGCGAAAATACGCTCCATCTGGATGCGATGGCGATGCGGATCATCGCCCGCATGCCGACCATTGTGGCCATGTGGGAGCAGATGCGCTTTGGTAATGATCCCATTCCACCGCGTCCAGACCTTGGTCATGCAGCTAACTTTCTGTATATGATCTCGGGCCGGGAGCCGGACCCGGCCTTTGCCAAAATTCTCGACACCTGCCTGATTCTGCACGCCGAGCACACCATCAATGCCAGTACCTTCTCCGTGCTGGTGACCAGCTCTACCCTCACTAACCCCTACCACGTTATCGGTGGGGCGATTGGGACACTGGCTGGCCCGCTGCACGGCGGTGCCAATCAGAAGGTGATAGAAATGCTGGAAGAAATCGGTTCTGTCCAGCGGGTAGGCGCCTATCTCGATGAGAGGATGGCTAACAAGGATAAAATCTGGGGCTTCGGGCACCGTGTCTACAAGACCCGTGATCCGCGTGCGGCGATTCTCAAGGATACGATGGAAGAGCTGGCCAGTCACGGTCATCTGCGTCACAGTCGCCTTTTTGAAATCGCCATAGAGATGGAACGCCAGGCTACGGAGCGACTCGGCCCCAAGGGCATCCATGCCAATGTGGATTTTTACTCGGGCGTGCTGTATCACGAGATGGGCATCAAGGCGGACCTTTTTACGCCCATTTTTGCTATGGCGCGTTCTGCGGGTTGGCTGGCCCATTGGCGGGAGCAGTTGGCGGACAACCGGATTTTCCGGCCTACACAGGTGTATACAGGGGAACAGAGTCAACACTATGTGCCTGTGGCAGAGCGGTCTAGGAAAAACGTATGACAGAAGTTTTACAGGATATCCCCTTCCTGGCCACCGATCGGGTGGAAGCCTTGCTGGATATCGAGCGTCACCTGATCACCGCACAATCCACTATTGAGCGTTGGTTTCGAGGACAATGGCAGCGGACGCCGCCGCCGTTCTATGCCTCTGTGGACTTGCGCAACGCCGGGTTTAAGCTGGCACCTGTGGATACCAATCTGTTTTCAGCGGGATTCAATAACCTCAATCCGGAGTTTTCGCCGCTTTATGTTTCGGCTATTCAACATTATCTGAATCAGTATTATCCGGGTCTGGAGCGGGTGCTCCTGATCCCTGAAAACCACACCCGTAACCTCTTTTATCTGGAGAATGTGGCGCGCTTGCGCGAATTGCTGGAACTATCCGGCCTGGAAGTGCGGGTGGGCTCCCTGATTCTGGATGATCGCATGGCTTATAATTTGCCTTCGGGGAACCTGCTCCTTCTTGAACCGTTGCAGCGTATCGGTGGGCGTTTGACGACGGCGGGCTTCGATGCGCAACTGATTTTGCTGAATAATGATCTGTCAGGAGGTGTGCCTGAAATACTGGAACATCTGGAACAGCCTGTCCTGCCTCCCCTCGCGGCAGGCTGGCGCAACCGGCGCAAATCCCAACATTTCGCCCATTATCGTGCTGTCGCGCAGGAGCTGGCGGAGGTGATCGATATTGATCCGTGGCTAATTGATCCTGTTTTTCGCCGCTGTCAGGGCATTGATTTTATGCGCTCCGAAGGACGCGAGTGTCTGGTCGCCAATGTCGATGCCGTGCTGGAGATCACACGCGAGCGCTACGCCCACTACGGCATCCGCCAGCGGCCCTTTGTCATCGTCAAAGCCGATGCCGGTACCTATGGCATGGGCATTATGACCGCCTATTCGGGTGAGGAGTTTCTGGACCTCAACCGCAGGGAACGCACCCGCATGGCCAAGAGTAAAGAGGGCCTGCCGGTGAGCGATGTTTTTATTCAGGAAGGGGTTTACACTTTTGAGCAAACCGCCCAGGAGGCCGTGGCCGAACCGGTCGTGTACATGATCGGTCAGCAGGTGTTGGGTGGTTTCTACCGGGTGCATACGGAGCGCGGCCGTGATGAGAACCTCAACGCCCCAGGAGCGCACTTTGAGCCCATGGCCTTTGGTCAGACCTGTGTGGTCCCTTGCCGAAAATCACCGCCCGATGCGCCGGTAAACCGTTATTATGCCTATGGCGTTATTGCACGCCTGGCGCTGGTGGCCGCGACACGGGAGATGGCGGACTGGCGGCTACAGAATGCGCTGGAGGTGGCTCAATGAGCATGCTTAAGGCCGCTATACTCATGGACCCTATCGTTGGCATCAAACCGGCTAAAGATACGACCTTCGCCATGCTTCTTGCGGCGCAGGCACGCGGACACCAGTGCTGGGTGTTTACCCTGCCCGACCTGTTTCTGCGTGATGGGGGTGCCTGGGGGCGATTAAGTGCCGTGGTCGCGCGCGATGGTGTGGAAGGCTACTGCACGCTGGGTGAGCCGGAAGAACGCCCCCTCTCTGACATGGATGTGGTGCTGATGCGTAAGGACCCACCCGTTGATCTGGAATATCTTACCGCCTGCTATTTGCTGGAGCATGCAGGTACGTGGGTGGTCAATGATCCGATCAGTCTGCGCAATGCCAATGAAAAGCTCTATGCCCTGCATTTCCCGGATTTTCTGCCGCCCTTGCTGGTCAGTCGCGATCTTGGGGATTTGCGCGCCTTTCTCGCCGAGCATGGCGAGATTGTCGTCAAGCCGCTTTCGGCGCGGGGTGGCGAAGGGGTGTTTTATTTGCACTTGCAGGATCGCAACGTCGGCAGCATTCTGGAGACGGTGACGGGCTGGGGCCGACATTATGTGATGGCGCAGCGCTATCTGCCTGCCATCCGCGCGGGCGACAAGCGTATCCTCCTGGTGGATGGAGTGCCCGTGTTGGGTGCTATGCTGCGGGTGCCTTCGGCCTCGGATTTTCGCGGTAATCTGGTGGCCGGGGCACTGGCCGTTGCGGCGGAACTGACGGACCGTGACCAGGAAATCTGTGCGGCGATCGGGCCTGCCTTGCGTGCCGCGGGCCTGCTTTTTGTCGGCCTGGATGTGATTGGCGGATATGTGACGGAAATCAATGTCACCAGTCCCACCGGGGCACGGGAAATCAAGCGTTTCTGCGGGGTGGATGCCGCGGATTTGCTCTGGCAACGTCTGGAGCAGGGGCGATAATGCCGCTATGCCCGTGCGGCTGGTCACCGGCACCTGCCGTTTTCGAGCGAAAACACGTATCATGGGAATCATGACCTTCTCTTCCCTCAAAAATCATTTGCTCATTGCCATGCCTGAGCTGCACGACGGCGTTTTTGATCGCACCGTGATCGTGGTGTGCGAGCACAATACCGAGGGCGCTATGGGTGTGGTCATCAACCGTCTGGTGGATATCAATATGTCTGATGCCCTGCGTGCAGTGGATATCCAGCCCTCTGAAGAAATGATCCATCGCCCGGTGTACTGGGGCGGGCCGATCCAGCCTCAGCACGGATTTATCCTGCACTCGCCGCGTGGCGAATGGCTTTCCAGTCTGGAGATTAATGACGCCCTGGCGTTGACCAGCTCGCCGGATATTCTGCAGGCTATTGCCCAGCACGAAGAGCCGCAGCGTTACCTGCTGACCCTGGGCTATGCCGGCTGGGGCGCGCAGCAACTGGAAGAGGAGCTGAAGGAAAACGCCTGGCTGCACGGCCCCCTGGATATGGCAGTGGTCTTTGATCTGCCCGCCAGTGAGCGCTGGCAGGCCGCGGCGCGCTTGCTGGGAGTGGATATGCGTCTGCTCAGTGGTGCGGCGGG
>NZ_JAAZTY010000167.1 GCF_018854775.1 Acidithiobacillus ferriphilus
TTGCCCCCGCCGATGGGACCGTTGGCATTGAGGTTCTGGCCATTGATGCCTTCACCGGCATAGCCGGCCGTGGCTGCGGAGTGGGCGGGAGCCACCGCTCCGGCGTTAGTCGGAGCCCCGCTCCCCACATTGTGCGCACATCCCGCCAGCGTCAGTACCCCGGCCACAGCAACAACCACCTTCAGAAGATTCGAACGCATACTATTAACCTCCGCAAAAATTTACGGAATTGTAGCCTGTAGCCGGAGATAATAGCAATTGCGGCCCTCCACAGCCTCGACGGGCGATCCCTTTCGCGCTAGATTGTCGAAGGATACCAAGCATCTCCCACGAAACAAGCATGGCCCTATGAATCACACTCCGGAGCCAGTCGTCCTGGCGCATGCCCACACCACCGGCCTCCCACCGCCCAAGGCATCGGAAGACCCCAAACACGGACCCAGCATCGGGCGATCAACACTCATCAACCTTCTTGGCCTGCTGGTGCCTACCGTCGTCGGTCTCGCTACGGTCCCCCTCTACCTGCACCAGATTGGAGAAATCCGCTACGGCGTCCTCCTGCTCGCCTTCACCTTCCTCGGCTATTTCGGCGCGTTCGATCTCGGCCTGGGTCGCGCCGTCGCACAACGGGTAGCCCGTCAGGACAATGTCCAAGACCGCAATCACACCTTCTGGACAGCCTTTCTCCTCTCCATCGGCATGGGGATCATCGGCGCGATCCTTCTATATTTTCTTGGGCAATGGCTCTTCGCCGCCATCTTCCGCATCCCCGTCGAACTCCGCCCGGAAATGGAAAACGCCGTCCCCTGGCTAGCCGCCATCGTCCCGCTCACCGCCGTCATCTCAGTGCTCGCGGGCGCATTAGAAGCCCGACAGTCCTTCGTCGCCCTCAATCTCAGTCAGATGACCGGCGTCATCGGTCTGCAAATCCTGCCCCTGGCCGCCGCCATGCTTGGCCACAGCTCCATGCCCGTTCTGCTGGCCGCCGCCCTCGCCGGACGCCTGCTCGGCGTCGCCGTGATGATTGCGACCACGGCCCGCGCGCTCCCCTTTTATGGGCTACCCCACATACACCGGCCGGAAATCGGACCGCTGTTGCGCTTTGGGGGATGGGTCAGCGTATCCGGGCTGGTAACGCCTTTACTGACCATCGTGGACCGGTTTTTTATCGGCACGATGCTGGGTGCTGTCGCCGTGACCGCCTATACGGTGCCTTACAACCTCACCCAGCGTTTCACTTATCTGCCCGCGGCCCTCAGCACCGCACTTTTCCCGCGCTTCGCCCGTGGTGGAAACAGCGAGAACGCGCAACAGATCCTGAACGACGGTATTCGCGGGTTGGTGGCCATCCAGACCCCTTTTATCGTTTTGGGCATCCTGCTGATTTACCCCTTCTTCAATCTTTGGATTGGCTCCGACCTTACCAGACGCGCCGCGCCGGTGGCCATCGTACTACTCGTCGGGATATGGATTAATGGCCCTGCCTATCTGCCCCATAACTGGATGCCAGCCCAGGGCCGACCAGACCTGATGGCCAGATTCTATCTTGCGGAGTTGCTCCCTTTCCTTGCATTGCTTTGGTGGCTGGTGGATCTATGGGGTATCATGGGCGCGGCGTTGGCATGGGTCATACGCAGTACCGCAGATGCTGCTTTCTGTTTCGTAGCTACAGGTACTACGCGCACCTATGGCATTGCTTCAGGGATCACCCTGTTACCCGTTGCGATAGCCACCATAATGGCCCTTACCCAAAACCCACTTTTTGTGTACATTCCTGGCGGGCTCATCACGTTACTTGTCGCCATTGCACTGTCCTTCTTCCTGCTGCCAAAACCGATAAAGCATCGTATCCATGCCTGGCGGCACCGTTCTGCAAAGCCTGTGTGGGAGCCCTAAGTGACCTCTTGGAAAAAACACCTCAAATCGGCACTTCGTAAAACGCCTTTATTCAAGCCACTGAAGTATATGGCAGCGATATTCGGTCGTAGTACCTATCCATTACCCTTCAGTCATACCGAATCCGCAGCACCTTTTCTGGATCGTGCCATAGCACGCATTGGCAACCTACCTCTTACTGAAAGAAATAGTCATAATTTCTATAGCTATTTTAGTGAAATCTGGGACCAGAACTACGAATCCGGGCTCAACGAACAATATGCTTCCTACCTTCCACTTCTCAGAGCACTGCCAGAAGGGCAGTTTCTCGATATAGGCTGTGGTGCAGGGGAGTTTATCTACTACCTGAACCAAAACCATATTCCCGCCGAGGGCATTGACCAGGATATCCAGGAAGTCGAGCGCGCCACACGAAGAGGGCTATCAGTCTTTTGTGCTAGCGCCGAAAGTTACTTAAAAGAAAGCAAAGAATATTACTCTGGAATTTCGCTGCTGGAGGTTATTGAGCATATCTCTCCAGACGGAATACCCCCTTTGCTGTCGATAATATTTGAAAAGCTCATGCCGGGCGGCGCAGTGCTCATTGAAACCATAAACATCAAACACCCATTGGCATTTCATTCATTTTATACCGATCCCACTCACCAGCGCCCTGTACCATCTGATTTATTGGTATTCATGCTTCAGTGGCATGGATTTGTAGATGCACAGGTTATCTATACCAACCCGCTGGCATTCAGCCTCTCCGAATCCAGCGATCCTACACGAGCTTATTTCAACTATGCGGTCATTGCAAAAAAACCGGATCATTCGACTAAAATAAAATGACAACAGTACTCAAAAAATACCTACGGCGCAAAATGCGTAGTATCCTTTACAACCAAAGAGCGATCGCCATCGTTCGGAATCTGTTACGCCCGTTCCCAGGACTGGAAGAAGAAGTTCGAGTCTTAGCATATCGGCTCAAGAAATCAACAAAACAGCCTATCACCAGGTCACAAACGCGCCAAATCGGCCAGGTGAAGCCACCTGAGGGCTATGTGCCAAAATTACTTTTCGATGTTTCCGAATTAGCCATAAGAGACATCCACACGGGCATTCAACGGGTCGTGCGAGCATTGTTGCTCGAAATGCTAAACCATCCGCCAATGGGTTATCGGTTGCATGCAGTGCGGGCCGATGCCAATGGCGATCTATTTTACGCGCATAATTATACTGCCAAGGTACTTGGGCGGAACAAACCTGAACTACCGGACAATCCCGTAAGAATCACACCGAGCGACATTTTGTTGAGTACCGATCTTTATCTCACCTTTCCTTTTACCACATTACAGTTGCTACACGATCAAGGGCTGCGCATAGTATTTACTATCTACGATCTGTTTGCCGTAAAGCTTGATACGATGCCGGGAGCCTACAGGTTGGCTTTTGGCGACTGGTTTAATGGTGTTCTCACCACTGCTGACGCCATTATCTGCGACTCCCACTCCGTCGCAGACGAAGTAAAAGAATGGTTACAGCAACACCCCAATGCGCGGCAGGAGCCTCTCCCCATCGGTTATTTCCACCTGGGCGCCGATCTGGCATCCAGCAAACCCACCCAAGGTATCAGCCAGGACGAGGCGTCCATACTCGCGGTGCTACGCGAGCGACCCACCCTCCTCATGGTCGGCACCGTAGAACCGCGCAAAGGCCACGCCCCGGCACTCGATGCGCTGGAAGCACTCTGGAAAGATGGCACGGACATCAACCTCGTCATCGTCGGTAAGGAAGGCTGGCGCAGCCACGATCTGGTCCGTCGTCTGCGCCGCCATCCCCAGCGCAACAAGCAACTGTTCTGGCTGGAAAAGGCCAGCGATGCCCTGCTCATGCAGCTTTACGCCCAATCGACGGCCTTACTGGCCGCCTCCTTCGCCGAAGGCTTCGGTCTGCCTCTCATCGAAGCGGCCCATTACGGTCTGCCCGTCATCGCTCGTGATATCCCGGTTTTTCATGAGGTGGCGGGCGATTTCGCCTTTTACTTCCCCAACACCGATAGCGCCGCCTTGGCCGACAGCCTCCGCCACTGGCTCAAGCTCCACGCCGAGGGCCAAGCCCCTCGCTCCGCCGACATGCCCTATCTCACCTGGGCGCAAAGCACCCAGCAGCTCCTCAAGGTGATTCTGGAAAACCACTGGTACACCACCTATCAGCCAGCGGATGCACGGGAGACCACCAACGATGAATAGCGCGTGCAAAAATTTTAAATGCGGCATTCTGGCGCCGGTCCGCTGCATTTGACGCGGCGACTTGGGATACGCAGATTGAGGTCGATGCGACAACAGGTTAGACTGGCCGCGTTCATCCGCAACAAAGCCCTGGGCACCCATCATTGCAGTTCAAATTCGTATCATCCGGCCGCTTCCGCCTTCGTGTCCACCCTGCCAGCGCTCGCTGAATAGGGCGGGGCTGGTCGATTATCTGGATTACAATGCTTAGCGACTTATACGAAGCCAGTGTAACCCCACCGGGAGCCGATCATGTTCTCCCGGAATAGTGCCGCCAGCCGATTCTTTGGACTGAAGGCATTCGCGGCTTTTCTGCTGGCACTGCTGTTCTTCGGCTGTGGTGTTGGCAACACCAGTCTTTGGAACATTGACGAACCCATCTATGCCCAGTCGCTGAAGGACCAGATTGCCCAGCACAATCTGGTGGTCCCGACCTTCAATGCGCGGCTGATGCCTGACAAGCCGGCACTCAATTACTGGCTCATGTGGACCGGCGTCAAGGTGCTGGGCTTGAACTCCTGGGGTTTACGGGTGGGTTCCGTTGTCGTCGGGGCCTTGCTGATCCTCTATCTGATTATGGCCCTGCGGCGTCTGTACGGTGAAAACATCGCGTTGATCGGCGGCCTGCTGACGGCCACGGCGCTGCACAGCACGGTGATTTTTCGCGGCGCCACGCCGGACCCCCTCCTCATTCTGACGGTCACCGTTGCCCTGCTGAGTTATCTGCGCGGATACCTGTTCCCGGATATCCGCAGCCGCGAACTGCTCATCGCCTATGCCGCCATGGCCTTCGCCACCCTGGATAAGGGCCCCATCGGATTCCTGCTGCCGGGCCTGATCATCGTGCTGTTTTTGTTGCTGCGCCGAGAGCTGTCCTTTCTCTGGCGGGAAGGTCGGCTGGACTGGGGGATACCGCTTTTTCTGGTCATCATGCTGCCCTGGTACCTTGCCGTGGGCATCGAAACCCACTGGGCCTGGGATCGCGCCTTCATCTTCAAGCAGAATATCGGCCGCTTTGATGACAGCATGCAGGGGCACCGCGGCCCCTGGGTGTATTATCCGATCAGTACTTTTCTCGGGATGCTGCCCTGGTCGGTCTTTTTACCGCAGGTTTTTCGGGATATCTGGCTTTCCCGCCAGCACTTTTTACGCAGCCAGCCGAAGACGCTTTTTCTGCTGGTCTGGGCGACGGCGTGGATCGGCTTTTTTACCCTGTCTGCAACCAAGCTCCCCAATTATGTCTGGGAAGCCTACCCGCCGCTCTTCATTCTGCTGGCCGCTTATTTTGAGAACGTCCGCGTTGCCGCCACGTCCCCCGCGCGCTGGGGAATGACGATCTCTCTCGGGGTGCTGTTCCTCATCGGGTTGGCACTGAGTGTCTTCGCCGCCTGGGTGGTGCCTTTGCGCGAACCGCAGCTACCGGGCATGGTGGAGATCGGGATACCTTATATGCTGGCGGCAGCGGTCGCCCTCGTGCTGCTTCGGCGGCAACGCTGGCCGCAGGCTGGAGCCACCCTGGCTGTCGGCGGTGTGACGCTGACGGCGCTGCTGGTTTTCGTCATCACCCCACCCCTTAACGCCGTGAAACCCGCACGGGCGATGGGGCAACGCATTGCCGCCCTACAGGGTCCGCAGCCCTACCGGCTCGCCTCCTGGCAGTGGTTTCAGCCGAGCTTCCTGTTTTATGCCGGGCGTGGCAACATGCCCATCCGTCATCTGCAGGCATTGGCGGAGTTACCTGCGATCCTCGGCCCGGAGCCGCTTTATCTGGTTTGTCCGGCCGGTGATGTGCATGCCGTTCGCGCCGCGGTGCCCGCCGCCTATCAGCAGCAAACCATCATGATACGATACGAAATCTACAGTCACACGGATATCGCGCTCCTCCGCATCAGCGCACGGCAGGAAACATCTTGACCTCCATAACGCGCCAAACTACCATGAATTAAAGCATGTGGTGATGGAGTCCACCCGATAACCGCCTTTATCAGGCTGATGACTGCTACTGATCCTGATCGCAAGGTCGGGTGTGGAAAGTCATGGAAAGCATATAAGGGGAAGGCATGCTCGGCGATATCGTCCTACAGGGTGGACAAGTCTTGACGGTGCTTTTTCAGCGCGAACCGGGTCCTTCCATTTCCCAGCCCCTTATTGGGATATTACCGAAATCCGCTTCCTGGGTGTTTTTCTCGGCGCCGATGGCGGCTTTTACCGCCATGCTCATCGTGCCGACGCTGATTCCGATCCCGACCAATTTCCCGCCGCTTCTGTCCGATATGGGGGATATCCTCGGTGACGGCCTGATCCCGACCCTCGGCGGATTCTTGATGCCGATCATCATTCTGGGCAGTGTTTTTTATTTATAAGGAGTAAAAATGTTCGCCACATTCGGCTTCATTGCGCTGTTTGCCGTACTCGGCGCCTGGGCGCGTTATGGGCAGACCTTGCTGGTGCAGGCGGTGTTCGGCCGAGGCTTTCCCTGGGCAACCCTGAGCATCAATGTGCTGGGCTGTTTTATCATGGGTTTCCTGTTTTTTGAGACTTTGGAACGTATTTCTGTGAGCCCTGAATTACGCACCGGGATACTCACCGGCGGACTGGGTGCTTACACCACCTTTTCGACATTCTCCCTGGAAACGCTGGTGCTTTTTGAAAATGGCGAGGCCATCAAGGGCCTGCTCTATATGTTTACATCGCTGTTTCTGTGCGTCGGTGCCGCTTTTGTCGGGGCCTGGGTTTCCCGCAGCATCTGAGAGGTGAAGCATGACTACGGTATCTGTAGTGCGTATTTATATTAAAGAAGGCGATAAACATGACGGACATAATCTCATGGAGGAAATCTTCCGCATGCTCCACGATCAGTACAAGGTGCATGGTGTCACCGCCTTTCGCGGTGTCGCGGGCTTTGGCAGCAAAGGAGTCATGCATGCCGACGATATACTGCGCCTGAATGTGCATCTGCCGCTGGTGCTGGAGTTTTTTGATGAGCCGGAAACGGTGGATGCCGTACTGCCGCATCTGCGGGAATTGGTGCCGCCGGGCCATATTCTGCGCTGGGAAGCTGATTGCGGTTAAGGGTGTTCTATACTCAACCCAAGGCGGATATTTGCGCATATGACCGAGTGTTTCTGCCATTCATTGTAAAAGAACGGGAGTCTCAACGTGAAAGATCTACGCACTAACTTCTTGGACCACATCAAAAAAGGCCTCAAGGGAAAGCCGTTGCCGCTGCGCGTCCTCTTCTGGGATGGCCATGAATATACCTTCGACGAGCAACCCCTCGTCACTATGCACCTGCGTTCCGCCAAGATCCTCTCGCGCCTGCTCATGGGCAGCGCGCTGGATGTGATCGGCGAGGGGTATGTGGAAGGTACCATCGGCCTTGATGGCCGCTATCAGGATATTCTTGCGGTGGCAGAGGGGCTGGGCGATGTCTTCCCCGCCAAAAAGCCCAGAGGTGGTATTTTTCGCAAACATCACGCCGCCCACAGCAAATCCCAGGATGCCGAGGCGATTCACTACCACTACGATGTCTCCAATGATTTTTACAAGCTCTGGCTGGACCACAACATGGTCTACTCGTGTGGCTATTTCAAAACCGGCACCGAAGATATCGGCACCGCGCAGGAGCAGAAGCTGGATCATATCTGCCGCAAACTCCATTTGCAGCCCGGCGAAAAGCTCCTCGATATCGGCTGCGGCTGGGGTGGCCTGTTGACCTGGGCCGCGACGCATTACGGAATCCGGGGCGTGGGCGTCACCCTCAGCGAGCAGCAGTTTGCCTACGCCAAGGAACACATGGAACGCAAGGGCTTGGCCGACCGCGTAGAAATTCGCCTGCAGGATTACCGCGACATTCCCGAACGGGATTATTTCGACAAGGTCTCTTCGATAGGGATGTTTGAGCACGTCGGTCGCGCCAAGCTAGGCGAGTATTTCCAGGTGATCAACCGGGTGCTCAGGGAGGGCGGCTGGGTGATGAATCATGGCATCACCGCCGGTCAGCAGGATGACGAAGACGGACATCATTCCGGTAGCGATTTCATGGATAAATACGTCTTCCCCGACGGCGAGATCCCTCATTTGTGGCGCCTGGTATGGGAAATGGCGGGG
>NZ_JAAZTY010000168.1 GCF_018854775.1 Acidithiobacillus ferriphilus
CGTGGGATCGGGTCGGATAGGGGCGCACCAGTATTTCGGCGGGTAAATCCAGTTGCTCTGACAGGCGGCGAATCATTTCCAGGGTGAGTGGCCGCCGTCGGTTCAGCACTTCAGAAACCCGTGCCCGAGAGCCAATGCAGGGTTCGAGATCTTTACGGGAGAGACTGCGGGCCTCCATGACATGCTCCAGCAGGGCAACAGGATCGGGATCATCAATGGGGTGCTGCCGCCGCTCATAGTCTGCAATGAGTATGGCGATCACTTCCAACTGGTCACTTTCCGGGCTGCCCGCTGGGGCATCCCACAGGCGATCTATCAGGGTCAGAGCCGCCGTATAGTCGCACTCATCATGAATGGCTTTGATTTCCATGGATTGACTCCTCAGATAGTGCGGGCGTCGAAGCGGTCATATTCCGCATGGGTGCTGACGAAACGGATATACAATAAACGGTCGTAATGGATAGCGACGATCAGCCGATAACTATCACCCTTGATGTTGAATACCACTCGATTCCCCGGCAAAAAGCTCGCGCTCCGGTAAGCCGCTTTGATGTCTGCGGGATTTGTCCAATGGGCACGACTGGCGATGGCATACCAGGCATGTAAAGGTTCCCCGGCAGGGGGTGAATCTCCCAGAATTCCCGCAAGGCCCGTAACAAAATGACGCGCATGCCGCTTCACATTGCTCCCATCTCGGGAACGAGGATAACCGAAGACAATAGGCGGATTCGTGGGCGTCGTGGCCTGGGCCATACCCGATCCGGCACTACATAGTGCTTTCTTGCGACAAAAAGGTAATGTCAGCCACCCAACACCCACTTTCCATGCGCTTTAATGGCGTCATACATAGCGTCTGGTGCCAGGTCTAGTTCCTCTGGCCAGGTCACCACCCCATGTTCCAGACCTACGGCGCTGAACACCTTGGGCTCTGAGAGGCATCCAAAAACGCCCGCACCTGGGCTATGAATCAGGGCATCCATCCAGACCTCGCCCTCTGTACCATCCACAAAGCGGACATGCAGCCGGTATCCGTCGAGCGCGCGCACGGAAGCCACGCGCCATGGTGCTTTCGGGATGATGGGCGGTACTAAGGTAGCGGATGAATTTTTTTGAGTGACTGGTTGTGTGTGCATAGCTCCCAATTCTCCATAAGTTCAGCCCGATGCTCCTGTGCCCATTCCAACACTAAAGCCAGCGCCCGTCTGGGCATATCGCCCTGGATAACCTCCAACGTACGGATGTTTATGAGCACCTCATATTCCCCGTACAGGGCATGAAAGTGTGGCGGTGCATGATCCTGCCAGAACATCTGAATCAAGACACCGTAAAACATGCTAATGGTAGGCATGCGAAAAATCCATCATGGCCACAGTCGATTGCACATCATCGCGGCTTTTTGATCATCAAGCCATCTGTGACAAAGCATAAGGCAGATCCATCACTCCGGCAATATGATGTACGATATGAATTCCCGCGCAGAAGCCACCGTAAAGGCCTCAAATTTGCCCTACAGCGCACGCAAAGGACGCTGGCAAAACCACCTCAATGCATCAAAACAGATTCTGGGGCATTTCTCGACGCCCTTGCTCCGTTGAATAACAATAAAGGGAGAGCCGATGCCGCAGGCATGGGGGGACGTAGTCCCCGAAGGGGGTCGATCCGGCGAGCCGAAGGCTCGGACAGGCTGGAGAACTGATAGTATCTATCCAGCAGCGGCCCCGGACGATTTTTGAAGGCGAGCGCATGGAACTTGGGAAGTCGGGGTTGTTTCTCCAGGTCGACAGGGCGCAGCGGACCGAAAAACCAGGCATGCGTATTGTTTGGCAAATGGTGTCTTTCGAACTTCAAGATAGAAAAGAAACGCCTTTCCCCCCAGGCATACGAGAAGTTCGTGGCCATGCAGTTGGAAAAATCCAGGGCGAAGCTCGATCAGGAACTGGGGATCAAGGTGGACATGCTCGCCTGGCCCTTCGGGATCTATGATGAGGATCTGATCAAGAGTGCCGCGACGGCGGGATATATCGCCGCCTTCACCATGGTAAGGTCGCCTGCCGGGCCATCGGATAACGTGATGGCCCTCCCGCGCTATCTGGTCACGGACCAGGATACGGGCAAGACATTGGGAAGACTGTTGACCACGGACACCAGATAAACGAGGTGAGTTGTGAAGGGTTATAAAAACATAAAAAACATATGCGCTTCGTTACTTGCAGTCTTGTTGCTCGTCTCGGGGAACGCTGCCGCCTACAGCGGGATGGTCGTGGACGCCTTGACGTGCAAACCGATCCCAGGGGCATTTGTAACCTTGGGTGATTCGGTCGTACGCACGGTCCAGGATGGCCATTTTCAGATCAGCGGGCAAGGAACCGTGCTTGGCCTCAGGGCCTACGGCTACAGTCGCCGCGAGGTCCCCGTCGGAGATCTCAAGGAGGATGAAACCCTATCCCTCGCGCCTTTCAAACCCAAGGCCCTTTATTTGTCTTCCTACGGAGCGGCCAACACGCGTCTGCGGGAATCCGCTCTTGATATCATCGGCAAGACAGACCTCAACGCCGTAGTGATCGATGTGAAAAACGACCGGGGAATGATTGCGTACAAGACCGACATTCCTCTGGCCACGGAGATAGGCGCCCAAAAAATTATCACCATTAAACATATCAAGCGACTAATGGACGATTTGCACAAAGAAGGCATCTACACCATTGCCAGGATCGTGGTTTTCAAGGACAACGTCCTCGCATTGGCGCGACCGGATCTGGCCGTCAGGACCGCGGGCGGTGCCATCTGGAGGGATCGGGAGGGCCTCGCCTGGACCGATCCTTTCAGCAAGCAGGTATGGGATTACAACATCGACGTCGCCGTCGAGGCCGCCAAGGACGGCTTCGACGAAATCCAGTTCGACTACGTCCGCTTTCCCGACGCCAAGGGCCTGGCGTTTTCCCGGTCGAGTACCCAGGAAAGCCGAGTCTCGGCAATTTCCGGATTTCTCGCGGAGGCCCGCAAGCGCTTGATCCCATACAATGTCTTTCTTTCTGCGGATATTTTTGGTTATGTGATCTGGAACCGCAACGACACCGGGATCGGCCAAAACCTGGAGGAGATGGCGCAGCAGGTCGATTATATCTCTCCCATGCTCTATCCATCGGGTTTTCAGTACGGTATCCCCGGCTACCCCAACCCCGTTCTCCATCCGCACCAAATAGTTTACCGCTCGCTGCGCAAGGCCGAGGAAAGAACGGGGTTGCCGGCCGTGCGCTTCCGCCCCTGGCTGCAGGCATTTCGTGATTACGCCTTTGGCGGGAAACCCTTCGGGGGCGAGGAGATCGCGGCACAGATCGATGCGGCGCAGACTTTCGGATCGGACGGATGGATGCTGTGGAACCCCCGTAATGTCTATACTACGGCAGGACTCCCGTCGAAGTCGGGGCTGGCCCCACCGACCGGGTGTCAGCCCGCGGGGCCGCAGGGATTCGTCATGGGCGGCGGGTCCATGTTGATCAACGGCGCCAACTCCTGCAAAGCCTGCCAGTACACGCGGCGCTTGAAGGCAATGATTTCATTCACCGGCATCCAGTAATCCACCCAGCGCCAGTCCTCAAACTCCGGCTGCTGGGTGCGCAGGTTAATTTCCGCTTCTTCGCCTTCAAAACGAAGTAAAAACCATATCTGCTTCTGCCCACGATAACGGCGCCGCGAGGTGCGGTGACGGGCACAGGGCACTTCGTAGCGCAACCAGCCCCGCGTCCGGCCAAGAATACAGACCTTGGCGGTCCCCACTTCTTCTTCCAGCTCACGAAACATCGCCTGTTCCGGCGTTTCCGCATAATCAATGCCGCCCTGGGGGAACTGCCAGGCATTTTCACCCCGGCGTTTGGCCCACAACACCTGATTGTGTTCGTTACAAATAATCATGCCCACATTGGGGCGATAGCCGTCCGCGTCTATCATGTTCATCGTCTCTGCCGATGCGTTTATGTCGCAATATAGCACGCAGACGGGTCCGCGTCAGTCCACTCCCGCGTGCAGCAGATCCAGTGGATAGCGTTTGCCCGCCTGATAATCGGCCATACAGCGCTGCACCATGACGCTGCGCATCTCCCCTCGGCGCGCCACCACTTCCCCCGGAGTCAACCAGGCTGGACCGATAATGCCCGCATCCAGGGCACGGCTCATGTCTCGGGGGCCAAGGCGCCCCCCGAAAGCAAAGCGCAGGTAAGTCAGGTTTTTCTCAGGAAATTCCCAGTGATAAACGCCCGTCAGATATTCCGGCTGGAAGGTGTAGCCCGTTTCCTCCAGGGTCTCGCGGACCACTGCATCCAACAGCGTTTCACCGGGGTCCCAGTGGCCGGCAGGCTGATTGAAGCAGCGCCGCCCCCCCACCATCTCTTCCACGAGCAGAAAACGGCCGTTCTCCTCTACAACAGCGGCTACCGTCACATGCGGCGCCCAGATCATGGGACTTTCTCCATCGTACGCTCTGGTTCCGTGAGTTCACGCCATTGCCCGGGAGGCAGATCGCCCAGCACAAAAGGGCCGAAGGCCTCTCGCTGCAGGGTCAGCACCAGATTATCCAGAGCGGCAAACATCCGCCGAACCTCATGGTATCGCCCCTCCGTCAGGGTCAGCAAGATCTCCTGATCTGTCAGGTGCTGCATTGCTGCGGGACGACACGGAGTCTCTTCACCTTCCAGCATCAGAGTTCCCGCAGCCAGGATATCCGCCGCATCGCCCCGCAACGGCTCCTGCAGGGTCACCCGATACACCCGGGGAATGGCGCGGCGCGGGCTCGTCCAGTGGTGCAGCCAATCCCCATCATCGGTGAGCAGCAAGACACCGCTAGTCTCGCGGTCCAGACGCCCGACACTGCTCAGCGACGGTCGCCGGTAGCGCCAGCGCAAGGGAAAATCCTGATAGATGGCGCGCGGATCATCGTGAGCACAAACCTTGCCCAAAGGTTTGTGATAGAGCAGATAGAGGGCATGGGGGTGATCAATAGGCTCCTCATCCACCCAGACCAGCGCCGCATCCACTTTGGCAGAGGCTTTGCGCAACAATTCTCCGGCCACGCGCACCCGCCCCTCGCGCAATAGATCACGCACTTCGGAACGGCTGCAATATCCCAGGCGAGACAGTAAATGATCAATGCGTTCGGCGGATTTTTGCATAGGGCGTAGTTTAGCCTGTGGGACAGGCTGACGAAAAGCCTTTAAACCACTATGATCACGTCATAATCATGTGGAGCGGAATGCATCATGACGACCGAATATACCCTACCCCCGGAATGGGCCCCGCAACACGCGGTACAACTTACCTGGCCGCACCCCGATAGCGACTGGGCGCCGCGCCTGGAGGCGGTGCTGCCAGTATTCGCCAGGATTGCCCGTGAAATCAGCTTCCGCGAAGAGGTACTCATTGCCTGCCATGACACGACCAGCATCAAGGTCTGCAAGACATATCTGCGGCACGCCGGTGCCGATCTCGCGCGCTGCCATCTCCACACCGTTCCCAGCAATGATTCCTGGACCCGCGATCACGGTCCCCTCATCCTGCAGAACCCTGCCGGTCAGCGTAAACTGATGGACTTCGCCTTCAATGCCTGGGGCCTCAAATTCCGCGCCGACCTGGATAACCAGATTACCCGCCACCTGCATGCCCAAGGCGCTTACGGAAACGCGGCACTGGAGATTTCCGGGATGGTTCTGGAGGGCGGCAGTATTGAAGTGGACGGCGCGGGCACCCTGCTGACCACCAGCGCCTGCCTGCTCTCGCCCAACCGCAACCCGCAATGGTCAGCGGCGCAGATCGAGGACGCCCTCCGCGCCCAGCTCGGCGTAGAACGCATTCTCTGGCTGCACAGCGGTCATCTGGAAGGCGATGACACGGATGCCCATATCGACACTCTCGCCCGCTTCTGCAACCCGCACACCATCGCCTACCAGAGTTGCGATGACCCCGACGACAGTCATTTCGCCCCACTCCAGCAGATGGCTGCGGAGCTCAGCGCCTGCCGCAACCGTAACGGCGAGAACTACCACCTGATCCCTCTGCCCTGGGCGCAAGCGCAGTTTGACGAAGAGGGCAACCGTCTCCCCCTGACCTATGCCAACTTTCTCATCCTCAACGCCGCCGTCCTGTTGCCCACCTATGACGACCCCGCCGACCACATTGCACAAGAACGTCTGCAACACATCTTCCCTGACCGGGAAGTGATCCCGGTCCCCTGCGGCGAGTTGGCCCGTCAGCACGGCAGTCTGCACTGCGTCACCATGCAGTTGCCGCGTTAAAGCCCATACTGTGCCATACCTTGACAGAAGCGCATCGCTCCGCCATCGTGGCCTAAAATTGCGAGGATCCCATGCTCCACTTTCCGGATATCAATACCGTTGGCTTCCAGCTCGGCCCCATCACCATTCATTGGTACGGACTGCTGGAAATCATCAGTTTTGTCATAGCCACCGTCTGGCTCATCCGGCGCGGCCGCATGGCGCACTGGAACTGGCGCAAAGAGCAGGTCGTCGACCTGGAATTTTATGTGGCCGTCGGCGCTATTCTGGGTGGCAGGGTGGGCTATGTGCTCTGGTACAACCTCCCCTATTACCTCACCAATCCCGTGAAAATGCTGGCCATCTGGGATGGCGGCATGTCCTTTCACGGCGGCCTCCTGGGCGTCGTCATCGCCTGCTGGGCATTTGCGCGACTCCATCAACAACATGCCTTTCTGCCTACGCTGGACTTCATCGCGCCGGCCGTACCTATCGGGTTGGGTCTGGGACGTCTCGCCAATTTCATCAACGATCAACTTTTCGGTCGTGTCAGCGATCTCCCCTGGGCCATGGTTTTCCCCGCCGGTGGTCCGCAACCCCGGCAGCCCTCGCAACTCTATGAATTTCTGCTGGAAGGCGTCCTGCTCCTGCTGATTCTGGCTGTCTACAGCCGTAAAGCGCGTCCTGCCGGTGCCGTCGGTGGCATGTTTGTCCTCTTTTATGGCATCTTCCGTTTCCTCGTGGAGTATACGCGGCAGCCGGATATTCAGTTGGGCTTTGTCTTCGGTCCCTACACCATGGGTCAGGTCTTATCCGTACCCATGATTATTCTCGGTCCGCTGGTAATCTGGTGGGCCTATAAGGGCGGGTTCGCCGAATCACCCAAAACCACACTGGCAGCCGATAATTAGCTGCCGCAGATCACCTCTGCATAATGCCCATGGCTGAGCTCAACCCGCCACAGCAGGAAGCGGTAAAACACATTCACGGCCCCTTGCTGGTGCTGGCCGGGGCCGGCTCGGGCAAGACACGGGTCATCACGCAGAAAATCGTCCATCTCATCCGCGAGCAACAGATAGCCCCCCGTCACATCTGCGCCGTGACCTTCACCAACAAGGCCGCCCGCGAGATGAAAAACCGCGTCGCGGAGGCTTTGCAGGGCCATAACAGCCGGGGTCTGATGGTCTCCACCTTTCATCATCTCGGCCTGCAAATCCTGCGCAAAGACATCGAGCGCCTGGGTTATCGCGGCAACTTCAGCGTCATTGACCCTGGCGACAGCTTAGGCATGGTGCGCAACCTGCTGCGCGAGGCGAGCGGCCCCAGCGATCTCGCCGAAGCCATTCAGGCACGTATCTCCCGCTTCAAGAATGACGGTTTCTTCCCCGAGGAAGCGCATGCGGATGACCGTCTCGGTCAGGAGGCCGCCAACATATACGCGCCATATCAGCGCTCCCTCAGTGCCTGCAACGCGGTGGATCTGGATGATCTCATCCTCCTGCCCACCCGCCTGCTGCAAGACCACGCAGAAGCCCGCCACGACTGGCAGGACCGCATCCGCTACCTGCTGGTGGATGAATATCAGGACAGCAATGGGGCGCAGTACCGCCTGGTGCAAACGCTGCTGGGCACCCGTCACAACCTGACGGCGGTGGGAGATGATGACCAGAGCATCTACTCCTGGCGGGGTGCGGCTGCCGACAACCTGCATCGA
>NZ_JAAZTY010000169.1 GCF_018854775.1 Acidithiobacillus ferriphilus
CTGGCCTTTGTACTGGGGAACACCGTGGCACCTACCCATCGGGAGAGATACACCTTTCATCTGAATGCGGGCGAAAATGGATCCGAAATCTTGACGATACGGCAGGATCGCGTTTGGAATAACCCTACAGGTGGCAGTGTGAAATGGACGAAAGTACCCGCCGATGCCAGGCACAACCGGCAGATTATGGAAGCGCTGCGAAAGCGCCTGAGCCAGGAATCACTCCTCGCGGAAATGCCGGACATTAAGGTTACCCGTTACCAGGATGATCGTGGCCCTTATCTGGTGTTGAATGTGGTTCCCGCCAAGGCACAGCCGGCGGTACAAATGGTTTTGCAGAATCTGGGTTATCCCGTGCAAAGTGCGGGCATGGGGGTATGGGATGTTCAAGTGCAGGAAGGTGGTGCACAGGCAGATCGGAAACAGGGCTTCATCGGCGGCATCTTCCAGCGGACCTGGGACAACATCAAGGCTATCTGGAGCAGCCCGGAAAAGCGGAAACCCATTTCGGTGCGGGTGAAGCTGTTGCGCATGAAAAACAACGAGGGCAGCGTACTGGAGACGACTTCGGGCGTTGGCAAGGATGCCGCCACATGGTCCGCAGAGATTCTCGACAAGCTGCAGTCGGGTCTGTCTTCCAAGAATGGAGACAAGGCATGATCGAGCGCTATACGCGCCCGGAAATGGGTGCCTTATGGACGCAGGATGCCAAATATCAGGCCTGGCTCGATGTGGAGCTGGCAGCTTGCCGGGCGCTGGCGGTACGGGGGCAGATTCCCGCCGACGCCTTGGCCGAGATCGAGGCGAAAGCGGCTTTTGATAGCACCCGTATTGCGGAAATTGAGCTGGAAGTCAAACACGACGTCATCGCCTTTCTGACGTCGGTGGCCGAGCATGTGGGGCCGTCCAGCCGCTTCATCCATCTGGGCCTGACCTCTTCGGATGTGGTGGATACGGGGTTTGCGCTGCAATTGAAGCGTTCCGGGGTGCTGCTGCTGGAAGGGATGGACCGCTTGCACCGGGCCTTGGTGAAGTTGGCCTGGAAGCATAAGGATACGCTGATGATCGGCCGCTCCCACGGCATTCACGCGGAGCCCATCACTTTTGGTCTGAAGGTGGCGGTCTGGTGTGCCGAGGCGCAGCGCAATCGGCAACGTCTGGTCAGTGCCATCGCCGCGGTGTCGGCGGGCATGTTGTCGGGGGCTGTGGGCACTTTCGCCAACATCGATCCTAGTGTCGAAGACGCGGTCTGTGCGGAGCTGGGGCTGACCCCGGAACTGGCCAGTACGCAAGTCATTTCCCGGGATCGTCATGCCGAATTTTTTGGTGCCTTGGCGGTGATTGCCGGATCTATTGAAAAGATTGCCGTGGAAATTCGCCATTTGCAGCGCACCGAGGTGTTGGAGGCGGAGGAGCCATTTAGCGCCGGGCAGAAGGGCAGTTCCGCCATGCCCCACAAGCGCAATCCCATCCTCTCCGAGAATCTGACCGGTCTTGCCCGTCTGCTGCGCGGTTATGCGGGCATGGCGCTGGAGGACATCGCCCTCTGGCATGAGCGCGATATCTCCCACTCCAGTGTGGAGCGGGTGATTGGCCCCGACGCCTGCATTGTCATGGATTTCATGTTCCACAGGGCGAGCGGCCTGCTGGAACGGCTGGTGGTCTATCCGCAGCGGATGCTGGAAAACCTGCATAAAATGCACGGCCTGATTTTCTCGCAGCGAGTGCTGCTGGCGCTCACCGAGAAGGGCATGCTGCGCGAAGATGCCTATCGGGTGGTGCAGCGCAGCGCGATGCAGGTCTGGGAGGCGAATGCGGATTTTAAGTCGCTTCTGGCGGCGGACCCGCAGATTCAGCCTTATCTGAACGCGCAGGAATTGACGGAATTGTTTGATCTTGCCTATCACACCCGCAACATTGATGCCATTTTCGCCCGTGTTTTTCCGGAAGGGCAACCCCGATGAGCGAACGTACCGCCCTTTACGAGGGCAAGGCCAAGATCGTCTATGCCAGCGAATCACCCGATGAACTGGTTCTGCATTTCAAGGACGACACTTCGGCCTTTGACGGCGAAAAGGTCGAGCAGCTTGCTCATAAAGGCGAGATAAACAATGCGTTCAATACCTTCATCATGGAGTATTTGCAGGGTGAGGGTGTGCCGACCCATTTTATCCGCCGCCTCAATGCGCGAGAAAGCCTGGTGCGCCGTCTGGAGATGATCCCGGTGGAGTGTGTGGTACGGAATCGGGCGGCGGGATCCTTGTCCAAGCGCCTGGGTATCGAGGAGGGCCGGATTCTGGAGCCGCCGACGCTGGAATTTTTCCTGAAGAACGATGCGCTGCATGATCCGATGATTAACACCTCCCATATTCGCACTTTCGGCTGGGCAACGACAGAAGAAGTGGAAGCGATGCGCCGCTGGACCATGCGGGTCAATATATTGCTGTCCGCACTATTTGCAAAAGCGAATCTGATTCTGGTGGACTTTAAGCTGGAGTTCGGGCGTTTTGACGGGGAGCTTTATCTCGGCGATGAATTCAGCCCCGATGGCTGCCGACTCTGGGACGCCCGGAGTCTGGAAAAAATGGATAAAGATCGCTTTCGTCGCAATCTGGGCGGGGTGGTGGAAGCGTATATAGAAGTCGCACGCCGCCTGGGCGTGCCGCTCCCAGCGGTATCATAAAGTCAGTGTCTTTCCAGCGGGATAGCCTGCGGGCTCGTCCTGCCGCTTTTCTTGAATGAGGGATCATCCCATGCTGCTGCTTCGCGGTCCTGCGGTGCTGTCCGCTTTTCGTGTGCAACACTTGCTACGCATCCTCGTTGCCGGGGGGGTTCCCGTCCAGAGCGCAGTCGCTCAATACGTCCATCTGGTTGATCTCGGCGCACCCCTGACGTCGGCAGAAATGGGGGTGCTGGCGGCTTTGCTGCATTACGGGGAATCTGCTGAAGGAGATGCAGAGGACGCAGCGGAAGTCTGTGTGGTGCCCCGTCTCGGGACCATCTCACCATGGTCCAGCAAGGCGACGGATATTGCCGGACACTGTGGATTGGGTGCGGTGCGGCGTATCGAACGGGGCGTTTCATATCGCGTGCACAAAATTGGCGATGCGGCTTTCAACGCGGCGGAGTTACAGGCGATGAGCCGGCTTCTGCACGATCCCATGACCGAGTCGGTGTTGCCGGACTGGGCGGCGGCAGAGGCACTTTTTGCCCATCCGGAACCCGCGTCACTGATCCGCATTCCCCTGCACAACGAGGGGCGAGCCGCTTTGCGCGCGGCCAATGCCAGCTTGGGTCTCGCGCTCGCTCCGGCGGAACTGGATTATCTTTTTGATTATTTTTCCGGTCTGGGACGCGATCCCAGTGATGCCGAGTTGATGATGTTTGCGCAGGCCAATTCCGAACACTGTCGGCACAAGGTATTCAATGCGGCCTTCCGGCTGGATGGCCAGGATCAGGCCCTCAGCCTTTTCGCCATGATTCGCGAAACTCACCGCCTGCATCCGCAGGGTACCCTTTCCGCCTATAAGGACAACGCCGCGGTCATGGCGGG
>NZ_JAAZTY010000017.1 GCF_018854775.1 Acidithiobacillus ferriphilus
CCCCGCTCCGTCCGCCGATCCGGTCTATGACATGGACCGCTGGCGGGTGCTGGAGTGGCAGAAGGTCCAGCCTGAGGAAGGGGTTTATCGGTATTACCGCCTGACCCTTCAGCAGAACCTCTGGGGAGAGTGGGAACTGGTGAAGAGCTGGGGACGGATAGGCCAGCGGCCTACCCGAGTGGTCCGGCAGAGCATTTCATCACCTGATATGGCCGAGACCATCGCTGCCGATGTGGATAAACAGCGACGCCAGCGGGGATATCTCTACTGTATCAAGCCGTAGGTCGTAAGCGTTTGTGGCACAATAGCCTCAATCATATAATATTGCAGAATGGGGATGTAAACCGGAACCGCCGAAAATTCCGTCACTCAAAATCCAGCCCGGCCAGCTCCTCAGAAAACGGAATATAAAACCCGTTAAGGGAGAGTGAACCATTCCGGGGGCTGGCACCGGGGCGGCCAAGCAATCGAGGGTAGGCGTTTCCCTGCTGCTGCGCATCAGCAGGAAGATAAAGCCCGTTTGGCTGCCGAAAAGCTGGGCGGTAACGCCAGCCAGCCCCCGGAATGGTTCACTCTCCAATTCCACGGCGCTGGCAGCCGCTTCGAGGTACCACCCCCGACCATCAAAGCGCATAGCTCCCCTCCTCCGCCCCGGCAATGGCTCATTTTACAAACGATGGAAATCCACCGGACGGCCCCTTGGCATCCAACTCTGAGAGGAACCGAAACAGGCCACTGCTGCTAATAGTAACGGCTTTTGTAATAAAAAATTATATGTTAAATAATCACATACATAACATCGCAAATGATGTTTTATAGTTGCAATTATTATCGCTTTGCATTATAAAAATTCATGACACGCGCAGAAATAAAACACCGGATAACAACAGGAAAAAGCCTCGAAACATGCCGGGGACGGGTGTCTATTTCGCCTTTGCCACCAAAATGCTGCAGGGCAATTCCCGCAGCAGCGCCTTGGCGACCGCCCCCTGCAGCCAGTGTCCCAAAGAAAAATGCGGAATATGCCCAATGATCAGCAGGTCGGCACCCGTTTGCAGTGCGTAACGGGAAATCTCTTCGGCCGGGTTGCCCTCAGCCGTTTGAGTCACGACCCTCAGGCCCTCGGCACGGAGCTTACCCGCGACGGCATCCAGACTGCTGCGGACAGCATTGCCTTCCCGCCCCAATACATCCTCCGCCCCCGCCGCCTGACCAATGGCCATGCCCCCGGTACTGACGATGACGCCGAAAAGATGCAATTCACCTTGACACAAACGGGCGAGCCCCCCGCCTTGGCTGAGTGCTGTTTCGCTCGACGGACTGCTGTCGTAGGCAACCAGAATTTTCTGAAACATTTACCACCTCCAAAAAGGTCGCGCCCCACCGCCCACGAGACGAATCTCCCACCTACTCCACGATCACCGTCTGCTCCACCGCCGCACCACGCTTAGGCGAGCGAATAATCAGCAGCAGCGGAAAAACCGCCAGCGTCATCACCAGCATCAGCCAAAAATCATCGATATACGCAATCATCGTCGCCTGCCGGGTGATTTCCGTATTCAGCAGAAGCTGGCCCATGGCGTTATGGGGATTATAAAGGCTGGCTACCGCCGGGTTCTGAAAACCCGGATTACTGTCATTGATGTGGGCGCTCAGCGCCGCGTGGGCAATCTGCGTATTGCGGGTGAGCAAGGTCTCCACCAGAGAAATCCCGATACTGCTGCCGACATTACGTACCAGACTGTAGATCGCTGTGCCGTTGGCCCGCATCTCCGGGCTCAGGGTCGCAAAGGTAGCAGTGCTCAGGGGCACAAAAACCAGACCAATCCCCAGCCCCTGCCAGACGCCCGGCCAGATCACATCGCCCTCACCGATTACCAGACTATAGCCCTGCATTTGCCAGAGGGAAAAGGCGGTGATTCCGAAACCGATAGCGAGCAGCAGCCGCAAGTCCACCTTGCCCACCAGACGCCCGACGATAAGCATGGCGAACATGGTGCCCAGGCCACTCGGTGCCGTCACCCAGCCCGCCGTCATTGCCGTGTAGCCCATCAGATCCTGTAGCATGGTGGGGATCAACGCCCGCGATGCAAAAAGCACCAGTCCGACAATAAAAATGAAGAGCAGGCCGGTGACATAGTTGCGGTTGAGGATCAGACGATAATCGAAGAAGGAACGGTCAAAGGGTGTGCGCCAGGTATGATAGATGAAATATAAGGCTGCAAACCCGGCAATATAGGCTTCTATCCAGATTTCCACCGAAGCGAACCAGTTCTGCTCTTGCCCGCGATCCAGCAACAACTGCAAGGCCCCGATGGCCAGACTCAGACTGACAAATCCCGCCATGTCAAAGTGCATCCGCCGCAGCACCGAATCCCTGGGGAAGGACTTCCAGATTCCCGTAAACGCCATGATCCCCACCGGCACGTTGATGAAAAATACCCAGCGCCAACCCATGGTATCCGTCAGCCAGCCGCCCAGGGTAGGACCGACGATGGGCCCAACCATCACCCCCATGCCCCACAAGGCCATGGCGGAACCCTGCTTTTCCCGGGGGTTGATGTCGAGCAGGACGGTTTGCGAAAGCGGCACCAGCGCCGCTCCGAAGACACCCTGCATCACCCGCGCAACGACAATTTCCCCCAGCGAGGTAGAAATGCCGCACCACATGGAGGCCAAAGTAAAACCCAGTACCGAGGCCAGAAAGACGGTACGCTGACCAAAACGGTCACAGAGCCAGCCGGTCAGCGGTGTGGCAATGGCAGTGGCGACAATATAGGAAGTGAGCACCCAACCGATCTGATTCAGAGACACGGACAGACTGCCCTGCATATGAGGCAGAGCCACGTTGGCGATGGTGCTGTCCAATGTCTGCATGATCGTGGCCAACATAATGGACAGGGTGATGAGGGGCCGATTCAGCCCCTCTGCGCCGACTGCGGCGCTTTCCACAGTCATCGGGAGGATTCTTCGGTAAGGCGCTGCAAACGCTGCAGGATATTCGTCGCTTGCCGTAACGTTGCAGTATCCAGGCCATCCAGCATTTCGCAGCGGAAGTCACCTGCGACACGCTTCACCTCCTCATACACTGTCTGCCCCGCGGGGGTCAGCAATAACCGTCGGATACGCCGGTCTTCCGGAGCGATCTCGCGGCGTACCAATCCAGCGCGCTGTAACCGGTCCACCATGGCTACCACCGTCGGCCCCTCCACTGAGAGACGATTTGCCAGCTCGGTCTGGGTCAGGGGGGTTTCGGCCCGCGCCAGAAAAGCGATACTCATCCAGCTCGCCTGGCTCAGCCCGAGACCCTTCAGGCGACGATCCAGCGCGTGGCGCCAGGCCCGTGCGCTGTCATGCAGGGCCAAGGCAAACGCTTCCTGCAACAGGTCTTTGCTCATGAATCCCTCCGGTATTTTCAGCCGCCCAGATTATTAGGGTACTTATACTTAGAGATCTATCTATTTACAAGAGAGTTGAAGTTTAGACATGTATGAACCTCTCCGTCTATGCAAGATGTCGTAGATATTGGTGGGGTCGACTGCAAACATGTATTCGGCCTGTTAGTGGGCGACTGCCCTGGCCCCGATGGGTAATCCGCGCATCCAGTCCTCATCAAAGCGACGGCTTCTACAGCAGCCCTAGTCTCATTCAGGTTCTCTGGATGCCGGTCCGACCTGTCCCGCCATCTTTCGTCATCTGGCAACCGTTGAAAAGTGCTTTACCTCTTGATTGTTAACGCTGTAATGGACTCAATTAATATCACGCGGTAACGGCTGCCTGATACACCTCTTGCCGTGCCATCATCGCCCAGACCACACGAACGGTCTTGGCAGCCAGTGCTACGGCGGCTTTCTTGACGCCACGTCGCTCCACAAGAGTACGGATGCCACCACCTACGGGACTAAAGGCATGTTTTGGTCGATAGGGGTCAACTCCGCCCATTTGCTGGGGTACTCGGCCGAGTTTTGTATGGCCGTTTTGACCTCTTCTAGTGCGGCGGCGATATCGGTGCTGCCCAACTGGGCCATATTCGCCATCATCAACCGGAAATGCTCTGGCACCAGCGCCAGATCGGTAAACGCCTGCCATGCCTCCGCTTCATTTAACTGACGCTGGGTCGCATTCGCAAAGGCGCGAAGCATGTGCTGCACGAACTCTGGCCCCAGTTGGGGAAAGGGTATCTGATGGCTAAACTGGTAAAACGGGGCCTTTTCCATCTGAAACATCCGCCGCAGGCCTTCGCTTGATGACCCTGTGAAAACCGCTTTAATTTGGTCTCCATGCTTGTCGAGGGCGCTCCTCAGTGCGGCTACCAGTGCGCCGTACCGCCTCTCGTCCGCCAGCGTCTGGATTTCGTCCACAAGCAGCAGTGTGGGGTTTTTCTTTTGGGCCAACGTGTTCATCCACTGCCGGAGATCCAGCATGCGTTCGCTGGCCTCTGCCGTCCCCTGCTCCCATGATGCCTGTACGCCTACTGTACTCGCGTTGGCTCCGACACCTATTTTTGATCCTGGTCGGCCCAACCAACGCCGTACGCCCGAAATAATGCCCTCCCCCTCCGCCGCCTTTCGGATGGCATCGAGCAATACCGATTGGGGGTCTTCTCTGGACTCCCACAGGGACACGTAAATGGTGATATACCCGGCCTTTTCGGCGGCGGGCAACAGGTCCTTACGGAGAAATTCCGTTTTCCCCATCCGCCGCTGGGCAAAGAGCACTAGGCTCTTGCTGAGTCCGATACCCAGCGTTTTCAGGTATTGATCGGCCAACGCTGTTCGCGGGCAGTGCCAGGGGTCTTTGGCCATTTCCATCCTGTTTTATTGCCATGATAGATAATTATCTATGTTACCGATAAAACCCGGTAATTCAATCGTTCTGCTATGTGTGGAGGCCTCGGTTGCAAAAAGCGTAATGGACTGCACTTTGGAATAACGGGTTGTCGTCGGACACATAGGACCGGTTGTGGCACTTGTCGCCCTCCAGGTCCACCTGCAGGGTGGCGACCCGAACTTCACCGCACCATCGATCTGCTCGCCGTGGACGCGAAATGCCTCCGTCGTCTCTAGGCGTGGAGCCTGGCGAGTTCGGCCAGAATGCGTTCCAGTGTGTAGCCACGCTGCTGTCTTGTTGGCCAGTAGATCTAGGTATTCAGCACGCAGGTCTTCCAACGTAACTGTTGGCTGCGGGCGCGCGTCTCGTGGGTCGCTCGCAGCTCTCAATCCGACTTGATCCGGGCATCACAAATTTCTTGCAATTGCTTCAGGTGTTCGAGATTGCTAACCGCCACCGCGCGATCCAACTTGTGCAATTTGTCGAGGTAATACAGGTCGAAGTGTGACCACGTCAGCAGTGATTGCAGCATCGCGCGAAATGGGTAAGCCCGTTGTCAGGGCGCTCGTCCAGCTTGCCAAAGAGCATATCAATGATCTCGTGTCGCTTGAGGCCTGTCTCGCCTTCAGTGCAATCGTCGGTTTTGGCATTCAGGATGGCTTGCATCAGACCCTCTCATGCGGAAGCGTATTGCCCACCGCTTCTGCGGCAAGAAGTACAGGCTTGATTGCTCTGATTAGCGCCGCAAGCAGTTCTGCAGTCTGAATCCGCCCATCCCAAACCGAATTCACCGCGTCATCAATTATCCGGCACCCCTCAGAACGATTTTCTCCACCATGTGAGTTATGCTGTTTATGCTGATTATCGATATGCGTCAGTACACGCCGCGCGGTCTTTGTGACGCTCTTGCGCTCGCCGTGAACGAACCGGTATAGCGCAGGCTGACTCACGCCAGCCTGCCTGGAAAGGGTGGCCAGACATACGTTCGCGCGGTCGCAGTATCGTTTAATCCGCGCCATGGCAACTTCCGTTTCCGGGTCTTTGAGGGTTGGCTTTCTCGGCATAATTGGCATAATATAAGGGCAATTGCTCCATGCTGACAACCTATCAGCTTTTCCTTTCGGTCCGGCTTGACGGGCTGCTCCGAAAATGTCAAAAGGACTCGATTATGGACTCATTCGACCAGACGCTTGCCAACCATGGCGCGGCACCAGAAAATCTGGCGCGCTTCGATGCCCACAGCCCTGAATCGCTGCCTTACGTCATGTTGACTGCGGCCCGGCAAACCGGCAATGAGGATCTGGCGGCGCTGAGCGCTGTTTCTGCCGCCTCTCTCGGAAACAATTCTGCACCTGTGTCACTGGTTCGTGAAAATTGGTGGAAAGGTGCTGACTAGCAACCGCCCACCATGGTGGAACCAATTGGACGACGCTGGGCAGCATGTGCCAGTGGAAGGGCTAGTCCACGTCAAGAACTATTCAGGTGAAGGTCGACCACTCGAAGAGGTGGTTATGATGGAAAAGGCGCGCGAATATGGCGCGCGGGCGGTTTTCTTCGAGGCCAGCCGAAACGGAAAGCCCCCGGTGGCGCAGGCTTTCGTTTTTGTTGCCAGCGGGCCTGAAAAGGATCGCGAATTCGCTGAGATGCACCAAAAATTGTGGAGTTGGGGCGGAGTGCCTCTCCTCTATCGCAAACTGCCGGGGCAGCTGCAACTCTTCCGGTGCGCACATGGTCCAGACTTCATCTCCTCCTCAGGTGACTTGATATGTAATCCCGTGCGAACTTTGCTGCTCGCATCGTCGATCGCCGCTGACCCTTGGTGGAATCATGAGCAACTCCGCAATGGCACCCTGTGGGACGATACGGAAACCTGCAAAACTCTTCTGTCGGATAGCAAGTCGGCGCAAAAGGGGCTATTCAAAGCGGTCAAGAAAATCAATGACGCATTGAATGCTGAGAATATTCTACCCAAGCATCTGCGTCGCAAGCTCCTGATTCTTTCACTATTGATCGCCTATCTGGAGGAGCGCGAGGTTTTCGCAGATGGCTATCTCGCAGGTTTTCTGCACGGCGCCAATAAATTTTTTCAATTGCTTGCCAACGGTTCTGCTCTAGTGGCTCTATTAGAAGATTTGGAGAAACGATTCAACGGGCATATCTTCACGCTCACTGATATAGACCGCGAACGATTGCTAAATAGTAACCAGTTAATGCGCTTTTCCAAGCTCATAGAAGGCAGAGAAGAATTTGGCGGCCAGTTGACATTATGGCAAATTTACTCGTTTAAGGATTTGCCCATAGAGTTGATCAGTCACATTTACCAAATGTTCGTTAAAGATGCTGATAGCTCCGTCTATACGCCGCCATTCCTGGTACGCTTGATGCTGGAAGAGTCGTTGAGTTGGGAGCGTCTCGATCGGTTACAACAGCGTGGCGAGATAATTTTGGATCCGTCATGCGGTTCTGGCGTATTTTTAGTCGAGGCATACAAACGCCTAGTGCTGCACTGGCGCAGTCGGAATCAGTGGAAAAAGCCCGATGTCGCTGTTCTCAAAGGGTTACTGAAGTGCGTGCATGGCATCGATTGCGAAGAAGGTGCAATCGAATTGGCGGCTTTTAGCCTTTGCTTGGCTTTGTGCGATGCCTTGGAGCCGGAGACCATTCGGGCTACGATTAAACTATTTCCTCAACTGGCTGGAAAGACGCTACATCTGTCGTGTTTTTTTGACGCGAAAGAACGTAACGTGATCAAAGATCCAATCGGGATTGTTGTCGGAAATCCCCCATTTACGTCACAACTGACCACGCCCGGAGCTATACGTAGCTATGAACGTTACAACGCGACCAGAGGCACGCTGCCGGATAAGCAGCTTGCGTATCTCTTTCTGCACGAGGCGATGGAAATGGTCGCCGAGGGCGGCATACTGAGCATGCTGCAACAGTATAATTTCCTTTACAATCAACACTCTCTTTCGTTTCGGCGTGACTTCATTTCTAAATGGGATGTGCGGGAGATTCTCGACTTCATTTCAGTGCGTGGGCTGTTCCAAAAGGGCAAGGCCGACACTAAGATCATCGTGATTGTTGCCGAATCGGCACCGGCGCCGGAAGATCGGCAAATTCTGCATGCGACCTTTCGGCGCAGCGGGCGCTCTGATGCCGAACAGGGGTTCGATATCGACTACTACGACCTGCACTGGTTGCCCCGACAACTGGCTTTGACCAATGACGCTGTGTGGCGTACTGACTTGCTTGGCGGCGGACGCGCGCTGGGACTGGTTAATAGACTAAAAAGCTACAGGACTCTGGGTGAGTATGCCAAAGAAAAGGGCTGGGATTTCGGTGAGGGTTTTATTGAGGCCCAGAAGGGTAAACGCGTAGCGGCCAGCCATATCACAGGCAAGAAGTATCTACCGTCCGAGGCGCTTCTGGAGGATGGACCAGATCGCAGCAAAATCACGGTCGCCGCGGGAGATCTTTTCAAGACGGCATACACGAGTAGCCGATACACGCCACCGATGTTGCTTGTTCGAGAGCAAATGGACTTGGCGCATTGCCTGTGGAGGGATTCCTATCTCACCTACGGCCAGCAGATTGTCGGATTCTGCGCACCGGAAAAAGATATTGCTGATCTGAAGATGCTGGACACGTGGATGTACAGCGCTCGCCGTGTACTGCGAGCATATCTTGCTTTGGTCAGCCCGCGTCTCTTTGTTCAAAAGGCAACCGCGTTGCAGGCCGACGATGTGTTCTCCCTTCTGTATCCCGCAGAAGGAAACTTGAATTTGAGTCCGAATGAAGAAATCCTGGTAGACGATATCGTAGATTACTATCGGGACATCATCCGGCTTGGAGAAGAATCTGTGGCTATGAAGGAGAATGGTAAAACTGGGATTTCCGCATTCAACGATGTGTTTACTCGACAAATTAATGCTATCTACAGGAAAAAACCCGTGCAGGCACTGGCTACACAAGCCTGGCCTGGGGTGATTTGCCAGCCGTTTGCTTTTGGCAAAGCCAAGGTGGATTGGGACGGTGCAGAAGCATTGAAGGGAAAGCTGGATATGCTCCTTCATGAGCGGGGAGGACCGACATTGCAACTTACACGCATCGCTCGTATCTACGATAAAAATTTCATTTTTTTTCTCAAACCGGATCGCCTGCGGTTCTGGATACGATCCGTGGCGTTGCGTGACGCAGATGAAACGCTGTTTGATCTCAGGGTACAGGGATTCTAACCAGTCGCCCATGCTCGCGGACACTTCAGGTCATCATTTTCAAAGCGGCACCATAGGCGATGATGTCCATCGATTTTCGGCGTCAAAGTATGAATTGATTGATTTTATTGCTAGTAAGTTGCCTCTCTGGAGAGACGACCCTGACCGGCCGAAGGCAATCTCCGAAACAAATCTTACATCGCAACTCTGTGCCTACCTGAATTCTGCATCTCGGTTTTCAGAAGGGTGGGATAGCCTGCAATTTAAGGTTGAAGAATCTGATGAACACCAAAAGGGCCGGAAAATAGACCTTGTAGTGTCGCCGAGGGGATCAATAGTCTGGGCTCAAGGACGCAAATATACTCAATACGATACTTTGTTGCCCATCGAATGCAAACGACTACCAACACCAAAGGGTAAAAAGCGCGACGATCGCGAATATGTGATCAACCAAAAGGCAACGACAGGAGGCATTCAACGCTTCAAAGCCGGAGATCACAGTGCCGCCCATTCACTCGCAGCCATGATTGCATATGTTCAAGCAGAATCTTCAGAGACATGGTACGATCGCCTTAATGTTTGGATCAAGGAACTGGATGACCCCACGCATACTGGATGGTCCACGAAGGATTTGATGCACATTGATTCCTCAGACACACAGTTGGGGTTAACCGTCTTGCGATCTCTTCATAGCAGAGAAAAGGGTCTCTCAGAGATTGAGATACGCCATCTCTGGATCGAAATGGAATGTTATTTAGGAGCCTGAACACGGAAACACCTGGGACGCACTTGTGGCGAAACCCAGGCGGGCGCGCAGTGGCAGGAAAGCGGTTGCTCCAGACGGATGCTCAGGAGTACTGTGCAGATCAAGACGCGCTGTTTTGTTTGCGAGCAGTAAGGGGGACTCCTCTTACACCTAGCTGACCAGTCGCCAGCGATCGGCTTCGTAAGTGATAAAGCCGAGGGTATGGAGGGCTGTGAGGACCGGTGTGAGGGCCTTGACGGGCTTGCGTTTGAATCGGGCAGCGAGGGCGTCGGTGCTGGCGGGGCCAGCAGCAAGCTGACGACGGACGACTTCAATTTGTTCGGCGAGATTCGATGGCCATGCCGGTTTCTGGGCGACAACGCCGAAGGTTTCGCTGTCGCCGAGATCGAAGGTGCCCGTGCTACTGGCAACATCCCTCTCGGGGGCCTGGTAATCGGGGCGGAGCCAGCGAATCTGACCTTGAGCTTCTTCGGCAGCGCGTTGTGTATTGAGTGCGACCAGGCGGGTTAGGATCTCTTCTTCAGCCTCCCGCAGGGCGACATGCTTGTCTGGCAGTGGCGTGGTACCGCCGGGCTGCCCGACGATAGCGTCGGCAAGGTCACTCCAACCATAGGCATCAAGAATGGCATGGTCGAGGGCATCGTGGAGCTCGGCGAGAATAGAGACCAACCCGGCCTGATGGATAGCGCGATCTTGGACGCTAAGGGTTGCGCCGCTGCGGCGTTTTTCCAGCACGTTATACATGCCGGTCAGAGTAAGCTTAGTGTGTTCGGCTTGTTGACGCTTGCGATGGGCGTCCAGTTGCTCGGCGAGATCGCGAATGTGGGCGGCCTGCTCGGAGGTGGCGTCGGGGAAGGGATAGGTTTCAAAGCAGCGGGTTTTGACGTAAACAGGATCATTCCCGACTCCTAACTGGCTACCTGCGCGGAAAGACCACAAGATGTGGATGCGACTGGAGAGCACGCCAAGGATGGCCGCATCGTCAATGGCGATATTGATGAGCTTATTGTCTGGCAAAATATCAGCATCGAGAAATTGGAAGGTACGATGCTTGGCAGTTTCGACAGTGGCGATGTAGCGCGGCAAGGTTGCGCACATCCTTCGCCATTCGCTACGGGCCTCTCCAAAAATCCACCACTTGTCGCGGTAGCCTGCACGATTATTCTGATCACGCTCTGGTTTGACACGCTCCAAAACCCACTGATAAATTGCCGGGTAACGATGGCGTACATCTTCAGCAGTCAGCCCGAAGAGATCGATTACCTTGACACCGCGTGGCTTGTCCGTGAGGTCGCGACCATGCCGATAATTGCGGATATGACGCTCCACACCCTGAATATTGCCGAGTCCCAGATGGATGGCGTCTTCGGGCGTAACGATGAAACCTGAGCCAATCAGCTGAACACCACGCGAACCGATTGCAGAATTCCCCATCAATGGTGTTGCCGCTACGATATTCGGTCCCGCAGTCAAGTCCGCATGCAAAATCCCCAGACGTTCTGCCAGCATCACCTCATGGGCATCTTCGTTGGTTTCCTGCTCCGCAGTGACGTTCAGCAGTGCGCCTTCTCCTGCCTCGGCACGGCCCACTGTCATAGCGATACGCACGGCGGCCCCGTCGGCGGCGTCCACCCAGGGATGATCCGGAATGGCAAAAGCCAGGTGCAGCGGATTTTGCGCTGCGCTGAGTTGCGCTTCCAGAACCCTGCGGTTGAAGGTCTGACGGATGGAATTGGTGGTGATAAAGCCAAACCGGTGGGCCTGTCCATGGCGCACTGTTTCGGCCGCTATATGCCACCAGTACATGACGAAATCCGCGGACTCCGGGACTTCGCCCCTATACACGGCGCGCAGGGCATCCACATAACCGTCCCCCAGCGCCCGCCGCATATTGGCGGCGCCGATGAAGGGGGGGTTGCCGATAATGTAATCCGCTTGCGGCCACCTGGCCTTGCGCGGGTTCCGGTAGCGCTCCACCGGCATTCGGGCACTTTCGTCGGGAATCGGTTCGCCAGTGATGGGGCTGTCTTTATAGCTGTGCCCATCCCAGCGGGTGATAGCGCGACCATCCTCGTCCAGCGCGTAGTCCATCCCGTCATAGGCCAGTAGAGCGTCCCGATGTGCGATGTTGTGAAAGTCGCGGAGGATCGGTTCGGGGAGGTCGATGCACTGATGGATACGGTAGCCCCATTGCAGATAACCGATCCAGAGCACCATCTCGGCGATGGCGGCCGCACGCGGGTTGATTTCTAAGCCGAGGAACTGGTGAGGATCGACGGTCAGGCCTTGGGTCTCCAAAATTGCCTGACCGCGGTTGAGGTCGCCGATCAGGTTGAGCACTTCGCCCTCAAGACGCTTCATGTGCTCCAAGGCAACGTAGAGGAAGTTGCCGCTGCCGCAGGCGGGGTCAAGCACGCGAATCTGACAGAGTTGCTGATGGAAGCCTCGCAGCTCTTGCAATGCTTTGTCGGGCTTGTTTTGCTGGAGCCAGGTCTCGGCGGCCACCTGGGCAGTACGCCATTGAGCGCGCAAAGGGTTAATGATGGTGGGCATGACCAGTCTTTCGACGTAGGCGCGGGGGGTGTAGTGGGCACCGAGTTGGTGACGTTCGCGGGGGTCGAGGGCCCGTTCCAGCAGAGTACCGAAAATCGCGGGCTCTACGTAGCGCCAGTCGCTACTGGCGGCTTCGCGGAGCAGATCGATCTGGTCGCAGTTCAGCGGGATGACATCTGGGGTATGAAAGAGGCCGCCGTTAAAGCGTTGAATGGTGGCCATGAGGCGAGCGTCATAGCCGCCCTTGTCCATGGTCTGCCAGAGGGATTGCAGGGCGGGGGCAAACTGTTTGGGACGCTCACGTAGGGCGTCCAGCAAGGTGATAAAGGCCCCACGGCCCTGCTGCTGGGGCAGCAGACCCACATCTTCGGCGAACATGGTAAAAAGGGCGCGCATGAGGAAATGGGCCACCCGCTCGGGACTGTGGCCAGCGGCTTCCAGAGACTTGGCCAGACGGGCCAGACGGTCAGCAATGGCGCGGGTGACGCGGGCGGCATGGCGACTGGGGTCAAGGCTGTCCGGGTCGTTCCAGAGTTGGCGTAAACGCTGGACTACAACGGGATCGCGCAGGTCCTGCAAACGGATACGGTGATGGCCGGGATCGGGATAGGGGACGTAGGTGCCTCCGGAACGAGTGAACTCCGCGTAGAGCTCCAGAGATCGCCCTACATCAGTGACGACAATGAAGGGCGGGCGCCCCTCGGCGGCTGGCAAAGCGCGCAGGTACTGGTCAGCCTGATTGTGGGCGGCAAGCATAGCCTTGTCCCACCCGTGACTGTCTAGTACCTGCCCGGTCTGCTTGGCTTCGAGGATAAAACTTCCACGCCGGTAGAGGTCGATATAGCCGCGGGTGACGCTACCGTCGGGTTTGGCCATATCGACGCGGCGTTCAAAGACGTAACTGTTGGCGGCAGTATCTTCACCAGCCGGGTCAGGCTGGGGCAGGCCGAGCAGCGTGCAGAGCTCCGTCAGAAAAAGCTGATAATTGGACCGCTCGCTACCTCTCGCATCAACCCAACGCGCAATGAAGGCATCTGTCTGGTCTGCGGGGAGGTTGTCGGGGAGTATCACTTATTCTGGTCGTGGGCTAAGCAGCGTGGGATCGGGTCGGATAGGGGCGCACCAGTATTTCGGCGGGTAAATCCAGTTGCTCTGACAGGCGGCGAATCATTTCCAGGGTGAGTGGCCGCCGTCGGTTCAGCACTTCAGAAACCCGTGCCCGAGAGCCAATGCAGGGTTCGAGATCTTTACGGGAGAGACTGCGGGCCTCCATGACATGCTCCAGCAGGGCAA
>NZ_JAAZTY010000170.1 GCF_018854775.1 Acidithiobacillus ferriphilus
TGCAGTCCCTGTTTGGAGAAATATTCCTGCGTGGTAGAGGCACCCGCCGAGATATGTGGCAACAGGCTGGCGTGCTGAGCAGCCACTGTTGCACGCGCCGCCAGGATGCGGGTGCTGACTATCTGCAAGTCAGGATTGTTTCGTAGAGCGTCTTTCTCCAATGCATTCAGGGCAGGGATGCCCGCCGCTTTCCACCAATCGTTTTGCGGCCAGGCACCCGCTGTTATGCCGAACTGGCCATTATATTGAGCCAAGGTTTTGCTGATCTGCGTTTTCTGCCCCATTTTACCGCCTGGCAGATGTCGCGGAAGTCGTGCGCAGGCACCGATCAGCAAGATACCGGACAGAAGGATAATCTGCTTTTTCACGGTTCCACCATTTCCTCCATGGCTAGGCGGGTGCCCGCATCGGGTTCAGCAAAGGTCACTCGCTTCGCGAGTAACAGCACCACGCCGAGCAGGAGAAAAGCCCAGCCGGCAAAATGAAAAATTTCGTTAAAAGCCAAGAGCGCCGCCTGATGATCGATTCTGTTGATGATCAAATGGTGCGTTGCCTCGGGCGCGATGCCCTGGCGCTGCAATATGTGTTGCGCGGACCCGAGTTGCTCTCGGGTCATGGCGTTGCCTTCTCTCAGAAAGTGGCGATGCAATATCCGACGGCGATCCCACAGCGCCCCCACTATGGGTATTCCCATGGCCTGCCCGGAAACGCGCAGGAGATTCAAAAAAGCACCACCCCGCATTTCGGCCGTGCCCCGAAGGCCTGACAAGGCAATAGCAGCAAATGGGGGAAAGAGGGCACCAAGAAAGAGACTTGCCATTGCCTGAGGCCATAAGAGTTCGTCCAGCGAAGCGGGCCGGCTGTAAGAAGAAACCCAAAAACTCCCAATGGAGAATCCAGTGAGCGCAATGAAGCCGACGAAGCGCGCATCCAGTCGGTGGATATAGCGATGCGTCAACATGGACGTCAATTTGGAAAATAGCGCCAAGGGCAGCAGCAGCAACCCCGCCAGCCATGCGCTATAACCCAACATCAACTGAAACTGTACGATGTAGAGTGCCATGGCACCTTGGAAACAAAGCGCTGTAAGAAATAGCCCCAGTCCACCGACAAGAAAATTGCGGCGTCTCAGAAAGCGTAATTCCAGTAACGGATGCGCACTGTTCCATTCCCAAACCGCGAAGTAAATCAGGGCGGCTGCGCCGGTGAGCAACAGGCCGATGATGGTGGTTGACCGTAACCAATCATCTATTTCACCAAGATTGAGGGCAGACTGAAACGCGCCAACACCAATCAAAAGCAGGAGCAAACCCACCCAGTCCAAACCGGGATGGCGATGCTCTATTTCACGCCCCGCCAGAATAATCGCGATAATCAAGGCGACGGCTATCGCTACGGGAGTATTGAGATAAAACAACCAGCGCCACCCCCAGGTGTCGGTGATCCAACCACCCAGCACCGGGCCGAGGGTAAAGGGGGTGATAGCGGCCATTCCCCACAGCGTGAGGCCAATGTTACGCCGGGGCGGCGCATAGTGCCTCAGAAGCACACCGAGCGAAAGAGGTATGGTGATACCACCGGCATACCCCTGCACCATGCGTGATGCCAGAAACCAGCCATAGTCATGAGACACTGCGCATACTGCGGACGCAAGAGCGAAGGCGAGAAATGCGCCTAATAAACTCCGCATTTCCCCCCAGCGATTCAGAAACCACGCTGCCGTGGGGAAAGCCAGCGCCATCGCCAGGAAAAAATTCGCCTGCGTCCAGTCCACATAGACCGGATCGACTCCAAGGCTGCCCGCCACGCGCGGGATCATCGGCAGATATGCGCCTGTATTAAACAATACCAGGAAGTGGCCCAGTCCAATGGTGAGGTTAAGCGCGAGCAACATACCTGCATCGAGAGGTGCTGGGTTTATAGGGGCTCTTGTTGATACGGTGTTCACGGTTCGGTTGGATTGATCTTTCGGAAGGTGTGCAGCGATAATGCCCCAAATAATTCCATAGGGCAAATTGGAATTATTTATCGTTTACATAGGAGATACCGATAAATATGGATACCGAACGTTTGCGGCGACTTTCTCAAAGCAAAAAAGCCACCCCGAAAGATCGAGGGTGGCTTTTTTAGGCCCTAAACCATAAATAGTAATGGCTGCCTACATCATATAACCGTTGAGCGTCAGAGTTTTCGCTAAAACAGTGGAAAAACGCTTATACGGGCCGGTTTTCACCGGGATCACGTACCGGACCCATACCCGCCAGGCAGTCTGCATAACTGATCTCGGGGAATACGCTACTGTATTGCAAGGCACTCTCGGCGATGCGGTTGATTTTGCCCGCCGTGTCGAGCCTTTTGAGATCGTTGCGTTCCAGTCCGAACAAGTCCAGCAGTTCGTTGTAGACCGTCGCCTCATCCAACGGCAGGATATAAAATGGGATACCCTTGTATTCCAGATGATAACGTTTGCTGAAGTCGATATTATTGCAGTAAATAAAATACTTAGCGGAGGGTTCCAGATATTCGGCCAGTGCCGTTACCAGTGCATCCAGATAACCAAAAGACAGAAGATAGCACGATAAAAAAGAAATCTTTTTGGCGCCCGGCTCTGCCGAACTGATGACTTGCTGCGCGAGGAGTTCCGGTGGACGTGCTTCATCGGCCACGGCGGTGGCAAATTTGATAGCCAGTTCGCCGCGGAAACCAAAGCGTCCCTGCGCATTCAGTTCTCCCTTGAATACCTGGTTCAGCAGTCTTTTCTGAGTGTCGAGCCCTGCAAATGCGCTTTGTTCGATGCTGATGGACATAAATGACTCCGTATAGGTAGAGATAAAATATTGCAACCTGATCAGGTTGCGGATGCTTATGGGTTTTTAGCCCTGGGCAGCCAGCAGGTTCCAAGCACTGGCATCTTCCGGGCCGAAGCACTGGGCATAATCATTGCAAACATTGCAGCTGGGTGCCTGACAGAGGCGGACCTCAGCCTGGTCACACAACTGCTTATAAAAGAATTTCTTCCATTTCATATTGCCGGCATTTTTGAAATACAGTCGCGGAAAATGATGTTTAATAATGTCACTGAGGTCCTCACGACTTGTCAGTCCCAGGTCCTGCCACAAGTGATCATCGCCCAGGCAGCCCGCCGCGAGAATGGCAGCTACCCATTCTGTGCTCTGATTAACGCCGGCACAGTGATCCAGCAGGAGTTTAACCAGATCGCCGGTTTCCTCATTGCGCATGGATGCCTGGTTTTCTTTCCCCAGACATTGACACAGAAAAGTACCGCCTGCAGCGTTATGGAGATAGGCCTTCGTGCATTGTGCGGTCGAGCGCGATGCCTCTATCCGCGGGAAATAACGAGAAAACAGATGGCTCAATTGCCTGATCTCCAGGCCAAGCGCCATGCTGATGTTGCCCTTGCGTGCCATGGCGCGATGGCTGATACACAGCGCAAAAAAACGTGCATCGGAGAATGCCTCATCCGGGTTGCGACCGGACATCAGAATGTCATATATGGCAGTCTTCATTGATGCATTCCCCCCTGAAGCGCTACGCCGAGACGCTGACCGCCATGGACATGGACATGGACATGGAAGCGTGGGTATAGCAGTCCTTGGGGCAAACTCGGGAGCAGGCCTCGCAGCCAATGCATTTTTCCGGATGGGCAATGGTCATGAATTTGCGTTCCGCCTCGTCATCGTCCGCCGCCACCAGCTCCCCGTCTTCAGTGATACCAATAAGGTTCAGCACATCCCGACCGCAGGCGCGGAAACAGCGCCCACAACCGATGCACTTTTCTTCATTGATATGCTCGACAAACTGGGGTGTCCAGCCGAGCCCACCCTTGGTGATGCCGGTTATGTCGGACATGGCATTATCCTCCGGGAAATGATGCGAGCCGCGCCCTGGCCGCGGTCAAATCGCGGTAGGCGGCATAGGTGCGATTCGCCAGTTCCAGAATATTCTCCCAGCCGATGGGCAAATCTTCGGCGAGATCGTGAAGATCCATTTTGGCCTGGGTGGCCTGGGCATTGAGCCGTTTGATTTCTGTTTTCAACGCGTCTTTTTCGTCCACAATCAACTCCCAGTGATTGGTCTGTTCCTCTACTACCGGTAACATCTCCATTAATACGGACATGGCGTCATACTCCTCTGCGCTGATGAACCATAAGCGTGAGCTCTATGCTGGTTCAAGGGTCAAAAGCGAGCCACCTCCGGAAATTTTTCGATCATTTCCAGGGCGCCTGCCACCAGTTTGTCACCTTCCTCGGCCAGTTTTTCCATGCTGGGAAAGCCAAAACGATGCACGTCGCGCAACTGTTTATTGACGACGACCAACCGTCCGGCAATCAGCACCATGCGGCCAAAGCCTTCATGACTCATTTTCATCATGGGAGATACCATGACTCCGGAAGCACGCTCCGTAGCCAACCCAACGGCGTTATAAAAAAGTTCCACCCGCCAAAGTATTTCGGGATCGGGATCGCCAATAATGGGTATCGCCCGACGTTGTTCCTTATCCAGCACATAAGGCGCCAGCAGTCCGGTATCGGACTTTTTTTCCCAGGCACCATAGCTATCCTGTGCCCGCCACTGCTTGACCAGTTCGCGGAAAAACAGGGACTCTTCCGGCAAAACCGCCGCCACCGCAGTATTCTCAGGCATGACTTAACTCCTCTTTATCATCAAAATTAAACGCTTTTTCCGCACCCTTGTTCATGACTTTGCGCAGCCATGGGGGTGGAGTGCCCTGTAATACGACCTGCAGCTTGTCGAGTATTTCATTGATGGGTTCCGGTTCATTCACCTTGATGGGATGAATTTTCATGGCCACCACCCGCGCCGCACCGGAGCCGCCAATAGCGGCCACATATAAAATGGCGCAATCCTTGATGGCTTCCAGCTTGGGGGCCAACTTATCTTCGTTGCCATCCTCGGCAAGTTCACCATCAAATTGCACAGCCTCCAGAAAATGATGTCCTTCTGCACTGAGTTCATAAATGGCGATGTTTTTCGCCCAGCCGAAATGGGCATCGACTCTCTGCATATCCTGAGTTGAAAATGCGACTTTCATGGCGCCTCCCGGGCTTTGGCCAGATAAAAAATGACTACTGCGTTCCGCGTCCTTAACCAAACGCAAACGGCGCATGTGCATCGTGATCCTCCATGGGTAATGGCCAACTATCCGGACGATTTTCCTCTTCCTGCGCCATTAACAGGTTGCCGATCTCGAAGGTCAGATCGCGGGCGCCGCGATAGCCGAGGGACAACCGATGGGCGGCGCCGAGTTGGTCAAAAATAGGCAGCCCCATGCGCAGGAAAGCGATATCCAGGCGCGCCGCCGCCTGCCGTCCATGGGAGTGGGTGATGAGCAAGTCACATCCGGCACTCCGCGCCTCCAGGTCTTCCAGATCACCAATAAGCACTTCTTCACAAGGCATCTGTTCGAGCAGCGGCGAGTGGGTGGTGGTCACTGCGGCGGTGATGATCGCCCCCATTTCGTTGAACCATGATCCGATATTCCAGAGCAGATCCGGCTCGGCGCCGATGGCGATTTTTTTGCCCCCGAAGAAAAAATGGCTGTCGAGCATGGCGTCGATCAACTGACTACGTTGCCGACGATATTTGCCGGGCACCGGTTGTCCGCTCAACTGACTCAGGCAATCCAACAGCTGATCCGTCGCTTCGATGCCGGTAATGCGATCGAAGAGCACATAAGGTTGACCGGTCTTGGTCATCAAGGCTTCTGCCCCAGGACGCATTTGTTCGCCCAGGGCAATGGTCAGTTCCGCTTCGCCCATGCGCCGGATGGCATCCACTGGAGTGCCGCCCAGGGTATTGGGTGTGAAGTCGTCCGGAATGTGGCCATCCATAGACCCGGAAATATCAGGCAGAATGGTCGCCTCCAGCCCGAAGGATTCACTGATCTCCCGGAGTTCTTCGATGTCCGCAGCGGTGAGATGGGACCCCACGAGGAAATTGACGGAACCCTCCCGGCGCGCACTGCTGGGTTCGACCAACCCCTTCACCATGCCCTCCACAGCCTTGGCCCAGCCGTCCTGAAAAGCATCCTTGAAATCCGGGGTAGAGACATAAACCAGGGCTAGCTGATCCAGTTCGGGATGGCTGGCGCGAAAGTTTTTGAGATAACCATCCACATCATCGCCCTTGGTCTCGGTGACGCCGGTGGAACAGATGCCGATAATGGCTGGTTTGGTGCGCTGCTGAATACTGAGAATAGCGATACCGATATTATCCAGCCCGCCCATGACCGTCGCCACTTCACTCATGGCGGTGGTCTGCATGGGTATACCCTCGTTAAAATGCCGCTGAAAAAGCACCAGGCCAAAGGCGGTACAGCCCTGAGAACCATGCAGCATGGGCATGCAATCGGCGATGCCCATGAAGGCCA
>NZ_JAAZTY010000171.1 GCF_018854775.1 Acidithiobacillus ferriphilus
ACCGCCATACCCGGACGCATGCCGTGCTGCAAGTCGGCACGCAAACGCCAGTCGGCTCCCGCCACCACCATTCCGGATCGCTCTATTTCCGCAACGCGTCCCGTCAGGAAATTACGAAACCCCAGCAAACGTGCCGCCCTCATAGTGGCGGGCCGCGCAAACACTGCACGGGGAGGCCCCTCCTGCACAACGCGCCCATCCAGCAATACGGCCATATGATCGGCAAGCATCGCCAGGTGTGGATCATGACTCACGGCCAGCACCGGCACCCCAAAGTCGTGGACCTCACGGATGAGTTCGTCCAGAATTTCATCGCGGGTGGCCATGTCCAGCGCCGAGGTGGGCTCATCCAGCAGCAGCAATTCAGGACGCCGGGCCAAAGCGCGGGCGAGCGCCACCCGCTGGCGTTGCCCGCCGGAAAGCGCCGCCGGATAGCGCTCCGCCAAATCGGCAAGCCCCACGCGCGTTAGCAAATTCATCGCCTGCGCGCGGCGACCTGCGCCCCTGGGCAGCGGAAAGGCGACATTTTCCCAAGCCCGCAGGTGCGGGAAAAGCGCATAGCCTTGCGGCAAATAGCCGATGGGCCGCCGCTCGGCAGCAAGCCCGGCGAAAGGATGCCCACGCGCTGGAATCAGGCCAGCGATGGCCTTCAACAGCAAAGTCTTGCCCTCTCCGGAAAGGCCGAGGAGAACGGTGAAATCCCGCACTTGCATCTGAACGTCCAGCACGACCGGCTTTTCTAACTGATAGCGAATGTCCATGGGCTTAGCACGGCACCATCAAAACATCCCCTGCCGACGCGAGCGCAGCCCCAGCCACAACGGTAAAGGCACCGCGACCAAAAAGAAAACCCAGAGCAGGGGGTAAACCGCACTCAATCCGATATCCTGCAGATTGACCCAAAGCTTCACCGGAATTCCCTGCGGGAAATACGCCACAATGAGCACGATACCAAACTCTCCCATAGCGCGCACCCAGGCCAGCGCCACCCCGGCCGTCAGCCCCAGACGTGCCAGAGGCAACGTCACCAGCCAGAAAGTCTGCCAGCGGTTGCGCCCCAGGGTACGGCTGATCTGCTCCAGCTCTTCAGACACCCCCTCGAAGGCCGCCCGCGCTGCCAGCACATAGTAGGGCATGGCCCCGTAGATCTGTGCCAGCACAAAGGCTGGTGCGGTATTGGTCAGATAGAGCCCCGCCTGACGGAACAAACCACCCACCGGCGCATAAGGCCCGTAAAAGGAGCTCAGCAAAATACCCATAGCCAGAGGCGGAGTCAGCAGCGGCAGCAACAGCAAGGCATCCACCAGCCATTTGCCGCGATAATGACAATGCGCCAGCCACCAGGCGAGTGGCGTCCCCGCCAGCACCACCAGCATAAGCGCCAGACCGCTATAAAACAGGGAAACCCGGATAGCACCGAGATCACCGGGAGCAAACTGAAAATCATGCCAGTCCGTGGCAAAAACCAGTGCCGCAAAAGGCGCCAGCAAAAAAACCAGAACAGCGGCCGCCGTAAGCGTCGCCAGCCAGCGTGCGGGTGGCTGGCGTGACGCGACAATGGCCAGAGTCGCCGCATCACTCAAATGACGTTCCCATTTGGCCCGCCATGGGCAGCCTGGCGAACACCGGGACCATACACGGTGCCATAAACAACACGCTCCGCATCCATAGTCCCATCGTTGTTCTCCATTGGATATTGCCAAGATCGATTTATATCGGTGACTACGAAAAGGGTCAAGCGAACTCAGGCATCGTGCCAGACAAAATCTCCCTTGGGGCATTTTTATGCTAAGCTTGTAACGTCATACATCAAAGCGGGACGCCGACCCGCAAGCTTTTGAAGAGTTACAGATGACAAAGGGCGTAAAGACCATGCACTGGACCATTCTCATCAGATCCCATCCGGACGCCGGCGGCAATCCCGTTCTCCAAGGCCTGCGCATGGCGGCGGCAGCCGTCGCCGATGAGATCGTGGTCAGTGTATTTCTGGCTGAAGGGGCCGCATCACTCGCACTCCATTCGGAAGATCTGGGAGCGCGGCGACGTGTCCACCACGACCTCATCGCGGAGGTTCAAGAATTAGGAGCCGAAATTCACGTGATCGGCCTCGAATGGCTGCACACGGTTGAAAATCGGGTCTTGATTCCCGGTATTAAAGTAGCGAGCATGAAAACCCTCGTTCGCCAGATGAAACTCTCTGATCAGGTCATCACGCTCTAAAATATGGCCGCCATATACGCCATGGGCGACCTGCAGGGTTGCTATGCACCCTTTAGCGCTCTGCTGGAGCAAATTGGCTTTACACCGCAAACAGACCAGCTCTGGCTGGCGGGCGACCTCGTCAATCGGGGGCCGGACAGCCACGCCGTCATCAAGCGACTTTACACCTGGCGCGACCGCGTGCGGATCGTCCTCGGCAATCATGATTTCTACGCACTCGCGCGTTGGGCGGGCATCACTCCGGCAAAAAAAAGTGACACCCTCGCCCTCTTGCTAGCCGACCCCCAGGTAGACGAACGGATGGAATGGTTACGCAGCAGCCCGTTGCTGCATACCGATCCGCAACTGGGGTGGACCATGGTCCACGCCGCCATTCATCCCGACTGGGACATGGCAACAGCGCGAGGCCATGCCGATGCCGTCGAAAATGCCCTGCATGGTCTTCACTGGCGGCGCTTCATGCGCTCCCTTTGGGCGGCGCCGGCACCCAACCGCTGGCAGGATTGCCGTAACGAGGATGAGGCACAGCGTTTCCGGGTCGCCGTATTCACCCGAGCCCGCTACGTGACCGCCAAAGGCTTTTTTAGCTGGCCCAACACGCCGCCCAAGGACGTTGCCCATGAGTTTGCGCCCTGGCACCAGCGGTTTTTTGAAAAGCAGACTTCTGGCGCCATCATCTGCGGTCACTGGGCCACCCAAGGTCTGCTGGTGCAGCCACGCCTGTTGGCGTTGGACAGCGGCTGCGTCTGGGGCCGCCAACTCAGTGTCGCACGCATCGATGGTACAGAACCCGTGATTTATCAGACATCCTGCCCGATGTTTGCGCAACCCGGTAACGGATAAAATTGGTATCCATCCTAGAAATACTCCGCCATACCTTCGGCTATGATGCCTTCCGGGCACCACAGGAAGAGGTGATCCAGACCCTGATGGCGGCCAAAGATGCGCTGGTGCTCATGCCCACCGGAGGCGGCAAATCCTTATGCTATCAGATTCCCGCCATCGCCCGGGCAGGGGTCGGCGTGGTGGTTTCTCCGTTAATAGCGCTCATGGAAGATCAGGTCGATGCCCTGCGTCAGGCAGGTGTAGCGGCTGCCGCCCTGAACTCCAGCGCCAGTCCCGCAGAAGCGCGCGCCACCGAAGAAGCACTGCTGCAAGGGGCCATTGATCTGCTTTATATCGCCCCGGAGCGCTTACTACAGGAGCGCACCCTCGCCCTGCTGCAAAGAAGTACCGTCAATCTTTTCGCCATCGATGAAGCCCACTGCGTCTCCCAATGGGGCCACGACTTTCGCCCGGAATACCTGCAGCTTCGGGTGCTGCATGAGCGCTTTCCCCTGGTGCCGCGGATCGCCCTTACCGCTACCGCCGACTCGAAAACCCGCCAGGAAATCATCGAGCGACTGGCGTTGCAGAAGGCCGCCGTCTTTATCCGCTCCTTCGATCGCCCCAATATCCGTTACCACATCCACAGCGGCAGTCAGGGCGCACGCAACGCCTTGCTGCGCTTCATCCGCGACCGCCACGCGGGAGAGGCTGGCATCGTTTACTGCTTGTCCCGCAAACGCGTCGAAGAAGTGGCCGAATGGCTGCAAGGCGAGGGACTCGGCGCCCTGCCTTACCACGCCGGCCTGAGCGCCGACGAGCGGCGCCGCAACCAGCAACATTTTCAGCGGGATGAAGGGGTAATCATGGTGGCCACCATCGCCTTCGGTATGGGTATCGACAAACCCAACGTCCGGTTCGTCGCCCATCTGAATCTGCCCAAGAGCATTGAGGCCTATTATCAGGAAACAGGCCGCGCCGGACGCGACGGACTGCCCGCCGAGGCCTGGATGCACTATGGCCTGCAGGATGTGGTGCAGTTACGGCAAATGATTCAGCAATCGGAAGCCGACCTGCCACGCAAGCAGATGGAAGGGCACAAACTGGACGCCATGCTCGCCCTTTGCGAAACCACCGACTGCCGACGTCAGACCCTGCTCGGCTACTTTAGCGAGCACCTCGCCCTGCCCTGTGGCAATTGCGATAATTGTCTGCAACCCCCTGCCACCTGGGACGCCACCGTCGCCGCCCAGAAAGCCCTTTCTGCCGTCCATCGGACCGGTCAGCGCTTCGGGGTGCAATATCTGGTCGACGTGCTTCTGGCTCGCGAAAACCCGCGCATCCAGCAATGGGGCCATCACCAGTTGACCGTCTACGGCATTGGCAAAGAACTCTCCGCCAACGCCTGGCGAGCCCTTTTTCGCCATCTCTTACTGCGTGGATTGGTGGAAGTCGATGCCGAAGGTCACGGTGGCCTGCGCCTCAGCCCGAGCAGTCGCCCGCTCCTGCGCGGTGAGGAAAAGCTGACGCTGCGTCAGCATGAAAGCACAACACCCAAGCAGCGCGACAAGCGCCCGGAAGTCGCACTCCAGGATGCCGATCTTTGGGAAGCCCTGCGCCAGCATCGCCGCGAACTGGCCCTGGCACAGGGCGTGCCTCCTTACGTCATTTTCCACGACGCGACCCTCATGGAAATGCTGCAACGGCGTCCCCGCGACCTGGGGGGGCTGGCCACCATCCCCGGCATCGGCGAGCGCAAATTGGCGGCTTACGGGGAGTCCTTCCTGAAGATACTGCATCGCGGTACGCGTCCATGAATCGCCCCCCGCAGGACCTGCATACAGACGACAGCTTGCCCTCCAGCCCGGCAAGTCTCATCATAGAGCGCTAGCCAAGGATCATCCCATGAACGCACAGAGCTTCGCTGTCACCGTCGAAAATACACTCAATGCTCTGCAGAATCGGATAGAAGTGAGCGCCCCCGAGGTAGAGAGCGATCTCGTGGACAGCGTACTCACTTTACTCCTGCCCGATGATAGTCAGATCATCATCAATCGCCAGGAAGCGGTGCAACAAGTCTGGCTGGCTTGCAGCGATGGTCCGGCGCGTTTCGCGCGGCAAGATGGCAGATGGCGGAATAGCCAGACTGGAGAGTCCCTGGAGGACGCCGTCAGCCGCCTGCTGAGCCTACGTCTCGACCATCCCGTAGCATTGGATTGACAGCATGGCCTACTGGTTAATGAAGACCGAACCGGACGCCTTCTCCTTGCAGGACCTACAGCAGCGCGGGCAAGAACCCTGGGACGGCATCCGCAATTATCAGGCCCGCAACTTCCTGCGCAGCATGCAGATAGGTGACGGGGTCTTCATTTATCACTCGCGCGTGCCCGTCCCCGGCATCGTCGGAACCGCTGAAGTGGTCAGCACCGCGCATCCTGACCCCACCCAGTTCGATCCGCAGAGCAACCATTACGACCCGGCGTCCAGCCCCCACCAACCGCGCTGGGACCTGGTAGATGTGGCTTACCGCCAGACTTTTGCGCATCACGTTACGCTGGACCGCCTGCGTACCATGCCGGAGTTTTCAGACAGCCCACTCATCCGCAAAGGTAATCGCCTGTCTATCTTGCCGATCACGGTCGGACAGTGGCATCACGTCCTGCAGTGGGCCGGATAAACCGACGCGTGCCTGAAAACACGACCGGACCGACGCTCTACCACCGCTGGTCCTCCGTGGAGGGTCAGATGCTGCGCATGGCCCTTGGCGCCAAAGGCCTGCACTGGAACGATCATCCCTGCGCCCTGCGCGATCAGGAAACCGCTTTTGATCTGGGTTTTGCCGATCTGCCGGTGCTGGTTCATGCAGATGGTCAGGCCCAGCAGGGGAAACTCGCTGAACTGGCCGCCCTGGATGCACGCTATCCGAACACCCCGACGCTGCACACCAGCATTCCAGCATCCGAATGGGAGGCTTTTGTGCGGTGGCGTGCGGGGCTGACCGCACTCGGTGATCGTCTTATTGCCTCGGTCCTGCCCGCCTATGAAGAAATCCGCAACGATCCCGAAGATATGGCGTTTTACCGGCAGGAATGCGAACGCCGTTTTCAGCAGTCCATGGAATCCCTCGCCAATGATCGCTATGGCGCCTATCAGCAACTGGAAAACCGTGGACGTCTACGTGAACTCGGCAAAGTGCTCGCCAAACAGCGCTATTACACCGGCACCCTGTCGCTGATCGATATCGTCCTAACGGCCGACTTTCACCTGTTGCGCCTACTCGACGGCGTGACCATACCCATCGATTTGCAATATTATTTTCAACGTGTCGCCGAAGCGTGTGGTGTCTCCCTCAACGACGGCATACCCCACTCTCTCTAAGCCCGGAGTCCACCATGACCTATCAAGAACTTGTACAATTTCTCAATCAGCATCTGGGATATCCCTTCCTCGAAGATATGACCCCGGAAGCCGCACTCCGTGCGGCACAGGAAGACAAACTCGACGACGCGCTGACCGCTGAAGTGCTCAACGCCCTCTATCAGGGCAACCAGTGCCAATCGGCCAACGACCCGGTGGATCGCGCCCACAGTTTTGATGGTCTTGCCCGCTTACGTCTGCGTACCCAAGCGGATGACGCGGATCCGCTCCTCTTCCGCAAAGTGCTCAAACTCTCACAGGAACTCGACAATGCATTTGATCAGGAACTGATTCGCCAGCGCAACGCCGCATTCAAGTGAAACGATGCAAAAGCCCGGCGACCACCGCAAAGAACACGATAGGTAAGACAGTAGCGGCTAAAGGGGGTATTCCGCCTGAGACACTGATATATCCCGACATCTCCGTAAGGAAATGAAATCCCAGCCCCAACACCAGCCCCGCCATAATCCGCGCGGCCAGCCCGCCGCCACGCGGATTACGTGTCACAAAAGGTACCGCCAACAAAATCATCACCAGGCCCACCCATGGATAACTCACCCTGCGCCAGAAGGCGAGGGCAACGCGGTTCATATTCAGCGCACCGCTCTGCAAATCCCGATAACTTTGCCACAGGGTCAGCAACGTCATGGTTCGCGTCGGATGCGCAAAGCTACGCAAGGTGTCCGGAAGAAGTGGTACTGACCAGGGCATCTCCGCAACGCGGGTCACCCGTATCTGATCAGGCGTAATGGCGAAAATCTGGACATTGCGCAAGCTCCAGTGCCCCGCTTTGAATACCGCCGCGCTGGCCGTTGTCATGGCATCCACCCCCACCATGCCCTGGTGTACCCAGGCGATATGCAGATTCTGCAAAATCTTCCCGCCATCACCCACGGCACCAATCTGGATGATCTGTGCACCATAGCGCAACCAGAGCCCCTGCGTCCCCATATTGTGGAATCCCGCACCTGGCTCATCGGCATTGGCCCACATGGCCTCGGCAGCCGGTGAGGTGACTGGTATTACCCATTCCCCCAGAGCGAACATAAGGCCAGCACCCAACACTCCGACCAGTAACAGCGGCTGCTCCAGACGCCAGACCGACCACCCCAACATGCGTAAGGCGATCACCTCGGAATGTCCGCTCAGGATACTCATCCAGACCAGCGCACCGAGCAGTAACGCCAGGGGAATCAAATCATAAGCCACGTCTGGCAACTGCAAAGCGGTGTAGGAAAGCAGCCGCGTCATAGACCAGACTCCGTGCCCCGGTCCAGAGGATTTGGCAACCAGTTGAGCGATGTAAACCAGCGCCAGAAGCATAATCAGCACGAGGCTGCTATACAGCAGCATGCCACGAAACAGCAACCGGTCGGCACGCTTCATGACGCGCGCGCCCCCGGCCAGGCGGGTAAAATCGGCAGATCGCGACTGCGTCTGAGAAAGGTGTACATGGCCACCACCAAAATCAGCAGGGGCACCCAAAATAATCCGGGGAAAATTGGCATCTCGCCACTCATCATGTGCTCTTTGAGATAAATCACGATGTTATTGATGGCCAACAAAAACAGTATGCCTACCAGCATGCCCGCCGCCCGCCCACCGCCACGTGGCTCGCTATAGGCCAGCGGGATAGCCAGCAAAGCCAATAGCGGCAGCGCCAGCGGCCAGAGCAGGCGCCACTCCAACTCGGTTACCGCGAAGCGCATCTCGGGACCCCGCAGGTGACGTCCAAGCTGAGAGAGAGACGCGCTCCCCCAGCTGACACCACCCGGCTGGGCGGCACTCGTGACCGGGCTGCCCAGCAACACCCGATAGTGCGCGAAGGAAAGAACCTTGAACCCGTTTTGCCCCGGCCGTCCCAGATAGCGTTGGCCATCCACCAGCACCAGGGTCAGAACGCCATCCCGACCGGGTTTGATCTCCCCATAAGCCGCCGTCGCCAGGTCCAGTTGATTACCCTGGACAATAGACAAAAATATCTCACGGAAGCGGTGGCTGTTTTTACCCACGGCTTGCCCCACATAAATAACCCGGTCGCCGGGTAAATTCGTGAAACTGCCAGGCTGCAGCATGGCCTCGGCCGCGGCATTGGCCAGGCGCGCGGAGTCGGATTGTAACTGACGCTGCGCACCGGGTGCCCAGGAAAGAGACAACATCAGTTCCAGGCAAAAGACGCCTGCCGCCACTACCGCAACAGGCGGCAACAGTCCCGACAATCCGGTGCCGGTACTGCGAATGGCCACCATCTCATTGGAACGATAGAGGTTGCTGAACACCAGATAAACCGCGAAGAAAAAGGCCAGCGGCAATACCATGACCAACAGCGTAGGCACCGCCAACCCCAGTAATTGCAGCACAATCGATAACGGCAACTGGCCAGAAGCGACTTGCTTCAACAACTGGGTCACCTGGCCGATAGCCAGGATGGCAAGCACCACCAGGCAGGTCAGCAGAAAAGAGGTCGTGATATTCCGCACGAGCTGCATATGGATGCGCGTCAAGCGGACAATCCCTGAGGATTACTCGCAAGACTTGATTCCCGGTGCCATTGGGGCTTATTTTCCATCTCTTAACGTCATCTTGAATTCCTCGCCTACAGATTATCAGGAGAACCGCCGTGGAGATAGCCGTACAGTGCCGGAACCCAGTCACCGACAACAACGATTGTGTGGTCGTCGGGGTGTATGAAGGCGGCATACTGAACCCCGCTGCCATGCTGATTGATCTGACCAGTGGCGGCGCCCTCCAGGCCCTCCTCGATACCGGCGATTTCAGCGGGGCCTGTGGCGAAACACAGATGCTCTATCAGGTTCCGAAAATTGCCACTGCACGGGTGCTTGTCCTCGGCCTCGGTACCCACGGCAAAATCAAGGATAGTCAATTTCGCAAAGCCGCACTCGCTGCCGCAAGCGCTTTGCAAACTGCCCGCATCAGCCGCGTCAGCTTACATCTGCTGGATACCCCTGTGGTCCATCGCTCCGCATCGACACTCGCTAAAATTCTGGTGCAGGCGATGGCCGAGGCCGATTACCACTTTGACCAGCATAAAAAGCCCGCAGACAAGCCACAACGAGCCTTTGACACCCTGCAACTCATCGTTCCCGAAGACAACGTTACCGAACTGGCGGAAGTTCAAAGCGCCGCGGCGCAAGCCCACGCGACGGCACGGGCCGTCGCGTGGGCCAAGGATCTAGCCAACGAGCCGGGAAATGTTTGTACCCCTGCCTGGCTCGCCGAGCAAGCGGAGGCCATGGCCCAGAGCCTGGGCATCAAAAGCACCATCCTCGGTCCGGACGCCATGGAAGATCTGGGAATGCATTTGCTCCTCGGCGTCGCCCACGGATCCCGGCAGCCCCCCCGGCTGATCATTCTTGAATATTACGGCGGCGCCAAGGATCAGGCGCCTATCGTCCTGGTCGGCAAGGGTCTCACCTTTGACGCGGGCGGCATCTCCCTGAAGCCCGCCGATAAAATGGATGAGATGAAATATGACATGTGCGGCGGAGCCTCAGCCCTGGCGGCTATTCAGGCGGCGGCGGAACTCAAACTCCCGCTGAACGTCATTACCGTGGTACCCGCTTCGGAGAATCTGCCCGACGGACAGGCGACCAAGCCCGGTGACATCCATAAGAGCATGAAAGGCCTGAGCGTGGAAATTATCAACACCGATGCCGAGGGACGGCTGATCCTCGCCGATGCCTTAACCTATGTTGAGCGTTTCAAACCGGACGTGGTGATCGACATGGCCACCCTTACCGGTGCCTGCATCATCGCTCTGGGGCATCAAACCGCGGCCGTGCTCGGCAATCACGAAGGACTCGTCCATGCGCTAATCGCTGCCGGCAAAGAAAGTATGGATAGAGCCTGGGAGCTACCACTTTTCGATGAATACCAGGAGCAGTTGAAGAGCCCTTTTGCGGACCTCTCCAATGTCGGCGGTCGACCCGCAGGAACCATCACTGCCGCCTGCTTTCTCTCGCGCTTCACCGAAAACTATCATTGGGCGCATCTCGATATCGCCGGGGTGGCGTGGAAGAGCGGTGAGAATAAAGGGGCGACGGGCCGTCCGGTGCCATTGTTGGTAGAGTATTTGCTGCGACGAGCGCGGCAGGTGGCCTGAGAGGAGCACCGTTTGCCCATCGCCTCGTTTTATACGTTGCCGCCGACGCTGCTCACCCCGCACGAGCAGCAACGCGGTATGTGCCGGGTGATTGCAAAAGTCTGGCAGGTCATGGGAGAAGCAGATATCCTGTGCCCGGATAGGGAGACGGGGCAGATCATGGATGATCTTCTCTGGACCTTCCAGGCTGGCGCCTTTGTGCCCCATGTCCGGGGTGCGGGAGAATCGATACGCATCCATGATGGCGGCGTCTGGCCCCTGCAGAGCAAGGCGTTAGTGCTCTGCGGACTGGACGAATTGCCGACACCGGTCCCCGCATGCGAGCGGCTTATCGACTTCATCCCTGTCGCCGAGCAGACTCGCGACCTTGCCAGAGAACGCTACAAACGATTAAAGAACGCGGGATTCACCATGCAGGTGCATCCCCTGGAAGTCTGACTGGAGGCACACCCATGGCAAACATACCGAGACGTAAAGAACCCGTCCTTGAAGAGCAATTGGATGCCGGTGATGAAGCGCCTTTATTGCTCACCCATCTTTTGCGTGAGGGGCTGCCGCCACAACTTTGGCGGTATCTGGACGATGAAACACCGACGGCGCGCGTTGACTACGCACAGACAGACCCGAGCAGGCTGGCTACCGCAACGGTAGCGCCAAGCCCCACGGTCAACGAAGATGTTGAAGAACATACGCCCATACCTGAGGTGGCAGCAATACAAGCGCGCGCCACGGATACGGTCGCGCCAGCGATTCCGACACCGCCCGCAGATCTCGACTTTCTCAAAAATTTCGAGTCGTTGCTTTTCCAGGAAATTGAACGACGCATTATCAATGAGGTAGAAAACCTGGTGACACAGCATCTGCAAACCGCCTGGAAAGAGCAGGTCAACCTGACTATCATGCGAGCCCTTGCGCTGGAGGGCATCAAGTTGCGTGAAAGCCTGGCTGGAGACATTCGTAAATCGCTTCCGGAAATACTGCGGCGTGTCCTGCACGAAGGTCTGGACCAGATCAACGCCTCGGAAATTGAGTAATAACGCCCTATCATGACTGACACTCTGGATCGCCCCTTCGCCCCCGCCGAAATCGAAACCCAGTGCTACACGCGCTGGGAAGCCCATGGTCTGTTCCAGCCGGAAGGCGACGGCACACCCTACTGCATCATGCTGCCACCGCCCAACGTCACCGGCACCCTGCACATGGGGCACGCTTTCCAGGATACGCTCATGGATATCCTCACCCGCGTCCACCGGATGCGCGGCGAGCGCACCCTCTGGCAGCCGGGTACCGACCATGCGGGTATCGCCACCCAAATGTTGGTGGAACGACAACTGGTACAGGAAGGCGGTGACCGCCAGCAGATGGGCCGCAGTGCCTTTCTGGAGCGGGTCTGGCAATGGCGGCACGAATCGGGCGGGCATATCACCCGGCAGATGCGGCGGCTGGGCACCTCCTGCGACTGGTCGCGGGAGCGTTTTACGCTGGATAACGGCCTCTCCCATGCCGTCACCGAGGCCTTTGTCCGCCTGCATGACAAGGGCCTGATTTACCGCGGCAAGCGACTGGTGAACTGGGACCCGGTCCTGCGCACCGCAGTCTCTGATCTGGAAGTCATCAGTGAAGAAGAGCAAGGCTTCCTTTGGCACATCCGTTATCCCCTCAGCGACGGCAGTGGTTCCCTCGTGGTGGCCACCACCCGTCCGGAAACGCTGCTGGGCGACGTGGCGGTGGCGGTACATCCCGAAGATCCGCGCTATGCCGCTCTCATTGGCAAGACGTTGCGCCTGCCGGTCATGGACCGCGAAATTCCCATCATCGGCGATGCTTATGTCGATCCGGAATTCGGTTCCGGCTGCGTGAAAATCACCCCGGCCCACGACTTCAACGATTATCAGGTGGGACAGCGACACGGCCTGGCCCTGCTCAATGTCTTTACCCCCGATGCCCGTATTCGCGACTCACTGGAGGTCTTTGGCGACAACATCGTTGCCGGAAACATCCCCGAAGCCTTACGCGGCCTGGACCGCTACGCGGCCCGCAAGCAGATTCTCGCCCTGCTGGAGGCGGAAAATCTGCTGGAACGCACGGATGAGCACAAGCTCATGGTACCGCGCGGCGACCGCTCCCAGGCCGTCATCGAGCCTTACCTGACGGATCAATGGTATGTGAAGGTCGCGCCACTGGCCGAACCGGCCATCCGCGCGGTGGAAGAAGGTCGCATCCGCTTCGTGCCCGAAAACTGGAACAAAACTTACTTCGACTGGATGCATCGCATTGAAGACTGGTGCATCTCCCGCCAACTCTGGTGGGGACACCAGATTCCCGCCTGGTACGGTCCCGACGGCAAAATCTTCGTCGCCCGCCATGAAGAAGAAGCGCAAATGGAAGCCGCGCGCCATTACGGCATGCCGGTGGTCCTGGAACGCGATCCAGACGTGCTCGACACCTGGTTCAGTTCGGCGCTGTGGCCCTTCACCACCCTTGGCTGGCCGGAAAAAACACCGGACCTTGCCCTGTTCTACCCCACCAGTGTACTGGTCACCGGCTTCGACATCATTTTCTTCTGGGTGGCGCGGATGATCATGCTGGGCCTGTGCTTTATGGACGACGTGCCCTTCCATGAAGTCTATGTTCACGGCCTGGTGCGCGATGCCGAGGGCCAGAAGATGAGCAAGTCCAAAGGTAACGTCCTCGATCCCATCGACCTCATCGACGGCATCGGCCTGGAGGATCTCGTCGTCAAGCGCACGCGTGGCCTCATGCAACCGCAGATGGCGGCCAAGATCGAAAAGGCGACCCGCAAGGAGTTCGCCGATGGCATTCCGGCCTTTGGCACCGACGCTCTGCGCTTCACCTTTGCGGCCTTGGCCACCCAGGGGCGTGACATCAGGTTTGACCTGAAACGGGTGGAAGGGAATCGCAACTTCTGCAACAAGCTCTGGAACGCCTCGCGTTTTGCCCTGATGCAGATACAAAATCAGACTGATCTGGAAGGCGAGCGCGAATTATTGGCACCGGAACGCTGGATTATCGGCCGCCTGCAGCACTGCGAAGCGGCGGTTAACAGCGCCATCGACCAGTATCGCTTCGCTGATGCCGCCCATACGCTATACCAGTTTTTCTGGAATGACTACTGCGACTGGTATATCGAGCTGACCAAACCGATCCTGCGTGAAGGCAGCCCGTTTACCCTGGCGCAGCAGTGCGGCACCCGCAATACCCTGCTGCGGGTGCTGGAGGCTGGCCTGCGTCTGATGCACCCGGTGATGCCCTTCCTCACCGAGGAACTCTGGCAACGGATAGCCCCGATGATCGGCAAGGCGGGCGACAGCATTGCCCTCGCCCCCTATCCGGTGGCCGACCTCTCCCGTATCGACGCCCAGGCGGATGGCGATACGGAATGGCTGATTGCCGTCATCCGCGCCATCCGCTCGGTGCGTGGCGAGATGGATATCGCGCCCAGCAAGGCGCTGCCGCTGCTGCTGCAGGGAGGCGATGCCGGCGACCGCCAGCGTGCCGAACAATATGCGCCCTGGCTCTTCGCTCTCGGTCGCCTCGCCAGCCTGGAATGGCTGGGCAGCGAAGCAGAAGCACCACCCGCCGCCCTGCAACTGGTCGGCGATCTACGCGTCCTCGTCCCCCTCGCGGGGGTCATTGACGTGGCTGCCGAACGTGCGCGTCTGGCCAAAGAGCGGCAGCGTCTGGAACAGGATCATGCCAAGGCCACGGCCAAGCTGGCCCAGGAAAGCTTCCGCAGCCGCGCGCCCGCCGAAATCGTCGCCATGGAGGAGGAGCGCCTGCACGAAATAGATGCCGCCCTGCTGCAACTCGGTGAACAGGCACAGCGATTGGAGCATTTGTGACCGGGTGCCGGGACCGGCATGGCTAAACGTCGGCTTTATCCGCTGGAGCCTTTATTCGGGCGTATCCTGTCACCCTTCGAGCAGTTTCTGCGGCGGGCGACGGCGGGCGGCATCGTCCTCATCGCCGCCACGATCCTGACCCTGGCGATCAGCAACTCCGTCTGGCATGTGCCATACCACGCCTTTTGGGAAGAGCACTTGGGACTGCATTGGGGTGGCTGGACGCTGGATCAAAGCCTCCATCACTGGATCAATGATGGCCTGATGGCGGTATTCTTTTTTGTCGTCGGGCTGGAGCTGAAACGGGAATTTCTGGTGGGGGAACTCTCCTCCCTGGCCGATGCCGCCCTGCCCATCATTGCGGCCCTGGGGGGCATGATTGCCCCGGCGCTTATCTATCACCAGTTCAATCCCGGTGGCCCCGCTGCGGGAGGCTGGGGTATTCCGATGGCGACGGATATTGCCTTCGCCATCGGTATCCTGGTACTGCTGGCCTGGCGCATTCCCCGTAACCTGATTATTTTCCTCACCGCGCTGGCCATTGCCGACGATCTCGGCGCAGTGCTCGTCATTGCCATTTATTACACACCGGCACTCAACGTGGCCGCCTTGATCGTCGCCGGAATTTTATTCCTCATACTGATTCTTCTCAATCAGGGCGGCATCCGTAATCCCCTGCCTTATCTGCTGGTAGGACTGCCCTTTTGGTATTTCGTCATGCTGTCGGGGGTGCATGCCACGGTCGCCGGGATATTGCTGGCCTTCACCATACCGGCCCGCGGCCGCATCCGGCCTGACGAACTGGCCGACGTCCTGAGTGCCCGCGGGCAAAATCTGCGTGATGCCATCATCCACAGCAAGCGCCTTGACCCTCTGGTGAATGGCCAGCTCGCCGGCATCATCCAGAGCTTGCAACACAGCAGTTCCGCAGCCATCGCGCCGCAACAGCGTCTCGAACACGTGGTTCAGCCCTGGGTCACCTTCGGGGTTATCCCCATTTTTGCCCTGGCCAACGCGGGCATCAACTTCGCGCAGGTATCCACCGGAATGCTGTTCAGTACGGTCACCCTGGGTACCTGTCTGGGCCTGGTGCTGGGCAAATTTATCGGGATCAGTCTCGGTAGCTGGATTGCGGTGCGCCTCAAAATCGCGCGTCTGCCCCACGGCGTACAATGGCGGCACCTGCTCGGCGCCGCCTGGCTGGGCGGCGTCGGCTTCACCATGTCCTTATTCATCAGCCAACTGGCCTTTACCGCCCCTAATCTGCAAGAGGAAGCCAAGCTGGGCATTCTCCTCGCTTCCCTGATCGCCGCCATTATCGGTCTGACCTGGCTCTTCTGGGTCGACCGCAACGAGGTTCCTGCATGATTCCTGCTGACTTATCACTTTCGGTACAACAGGCCCTCGCCGAAGACATCGGCAGCGGTGACCTGACGGCGGCGCTGATCCCCGCCGCCACCCAACTTCGCGCCCAGATCCTCAGCCGTGAGGCGGGTATCCTCTGCGGACAGGGCTATGCCGAAACCACCTTTGCGGCACTTTCGTCGACTATCCAAATGCACTGGCAAATCGCCGAGGGTGCCAGCGTTGCCCCCGATCAAATCCTCTGCATTCTGGAGGGTCCGGCGCGCGCACTGCTTTCCGGCGAGCGCACGGCGCTGAATTTTCTACAGACTCTGTCCGGCACCGCGACCCAGGTCCGTGCCTATGTCGATGCCCTGAGCGGCCATAAAACGCGCCTCCTGGATACCCGCAAGACCATCCCCGGCCTGCGCCAAGCCCAGAAGTATGCGGTCCGGATCGGTGGCGGTCACAATCACCGTCTAGGGCTCTACGACGGCATTCTCATCAAGGAAAACCATATCGCCGCCTGCGGGAGCATCACTGCGGCACTCCAGGCGGCGCGGCAGATTGCCCCGGCACTAACCCGCATAGAGGTCGAAGTGGAAAATCTGCTGCAGTTGGAAGAAGCGCTAACGGCTGGCACCGATATGGTGCTGCTCGACAACTTCCCCCTGGAAGATCTGCGCCATGCCGTGCAGCGGGTCGCCGGGCGCCTGCCCCTGGAAGCTTCCGGGAATATAGGCGTGCATAATATCGCTGCGGTGGCGGCCACCGGGGTGGATTTCATTTCCGTCGGTAGTCTCACCCGGAATCTGCGCAGCCTGGATTTGTCGCTGCGCTATCTCTGAACGTTTTTCCATTCAAGCCCTTGCCACCGCATCCAGGCCGCGCAGCATCTCGTCCGCTCCGCCTCCGTCGGCACTTCCCGGTTCTGGCTGCGGATCCGGCTTGCCAAGATGAAAAACCGAATTTCTTGACAAGATACCGATTGGTCGGTATTTTTTTCACATGATGACACAATCCATACGAAAAACCCGTAACCCGGAGCAGACGCGCAGCGATCTGCTGAGGGCCGCCTACACCGAGATTCTGGAATCCGGCTTTCAGGCCGCCAGCCTGGAACGCATCCTTGCCAACACCTCGGTAAGCAAAGGCGCTCTTTACCATCACTTCAGCACCAAGCGCGACCTCGGTCTTGCCGTGATCGAAGAAGTTATCGCGCCACAACTGGCGACGCGCTGGTTCGCGCCTTTTACCGAGCACGATGACCCCTTAGCCAGCCTCCAGCGTATTCTCGAAGAAAAAATCAAGATGGCTGACGAATCAGTGATCCGCTATGGCTGTCCCCTCAACAATCTGATTCAGGAGATGAGTCCTCTCGATGAAGGATTCCGCCACGGCCTGCAACAGATTCTGGATCGCTGGGTCGAGGTCATGGCCTCAGCCCTGGCCGATGGGCAACTTGCCCGCAAGGTGCGGGCCGATGTCGAACCGGAAGAAGTGGCGCTCTTCATTGTTGCCGCGATTGAAGGCTGCGTCGGCCTGGGTAAGAATGCCCAATCTGTCGAAGCCTATCAGCGATGCCTGCGCCAGCTACAACTTTATGTCAAATCACTGGCCGCCTGACCGCTGCCCAGTATCAGGCCGCGGATACACGCCATTTTAAAGAGGAAATATAAACATCATGTCGCAGATTAGCTCTGAATGGATTCAACTGGAAAACGGCCCACGGGCCTGGTATGCCCGCCCCGGCACTGCGGGTCCACACCCGGCCATAGTCGTGTTCATCGAAGCCTTTGGCGTCAACCAGCACTTTCAGGATGTCGCTGAGCGTCTTGCCCGGGCGGGGTTTTGTGCCATCGTGCCCGACCTTTATCATGGTAAAACTTATGAATATTCCGATTTCGACAGGGCCATCGGCCATCTCAAAACGCTCAATGATGAGCTCGCCATGGCGGAAGCCGGCCTCGCTATTCAGGCACTACATCAGCGTAGCGAAGTGCGCAAGGACGCGATCGGCGCACTCGGCTTCTGCATGGGTGGGCGCCTCACCTTCATGGCCAATGCCATCCATGCCGATCGACTCAGTGCCGCCGTCGCCTTTTATGGCGCCGGTATCGCACCCGATCTGGACCCGGTCGGGCGCAAGCCACTGCTGCATCTGGTGCATCAAATGCGTGCACCGCTGCTGCTGCTCTATGGCGCTGAGGACCAATCCATCACGCCCGAAGAACATGGTCGTATTGCCAGTGCGCTCAGCACCGCCCATAAGCGTTATACCCTGACCGTATTCCCGGATGCACCACACGGCTTCTTTGCGGATCCCCGGGACAGTTTCCGTCCGGAAGCCGCGCAGGAAGGCTGGCGCCTGACCCTGGACCACTTCACGCATTATCTCGGAGCGTCTGCGTGAGTCAGCGGCTATTTTCTCCCTGGGCCTTGCGCAGCATCACCCTGCGTAACCGCATCTGCGTGGCACCCATGTGCCAGTACTCCACCCCCGACGGGGTAGCACGCGACTGGCACATGGTGCACCTTGGCAGCCGCGCTGTAGGTGGCGCTGGCCTGGTCATGGTCGAAGCGGCGTCCATCAGTCCGGAAGGCCGCATTTCTCCCCGCGACCTCGGTATCTGGACGGATGGACAGGCGCAGGCACTGGCCCCCATCGTCGCCTTCATGAAGGCGCAGGGGGCGGTCACCGCCATCCAGATCGCCCATGCGGGACGCAAGGCGTCCACCCAACCGCCCTTCCTCGGTGGCAACTCCATTGCGCCCGATGCCGAGGGCGGCTGGGAGCCTCTGGGGCCCAGCGCCCTGTCCTTCAGCCCCAGCCACACCCTGCCCCACGCCATGGACGATCAAGACCTGGAGAAAGCGCGCCAGGACTTCGTAGCCGCAGCCCGGCGCGCACTGGCAGCGGGATTCGAGGTTCTGGAACTGCACATGGCCCACGGCTACCTGCTGCACAGCTTTCTTTCCCCCATCAGCAACCAGCGCAGCGATCAATACGGTGGCAGTCTGGAAAACCGCATGCGCCTGCCGCTGGAAATCACCGCTGCCGTGCGCGCCGTCTGGCCCGAACACCTGCCCCTCTGGGTACGTATTTCGGCCACCGACTGGGTACGCGGCGGCTGGGATCTGGAGCAGTCCATCTCCCTCAGCAACGCATTAAAGGTGCGCGGCGTGGACGTCATCGACTGCAGCAGCGGTGGCATGACGCCGGATGCGGTCATTCCCGCCGGTCCCGGCTTCCAGACACCCTTCGCCAGCGCCATCCGGCGGAAGGTGGGCATCCCCACCGTCGCCGTCGGCCTCATCACCGAGGCCATGCAGGCGGAACACATTCTGCTTACCGAACAGGCTGATGCGGTGGCTTTGGCCCGGGAGCTTCTGCGCAATCCCTACTGGCCCCTGCATGCCGCACAGGAACTGGGCGTAGACCTCACCTGGCCCGTACAGTACGATCGCGCCAAGCCACGCCCTTAACACGCTGAGATCAATCAGGGCGGTGAGCCCTCCTCCTCCAACAGTTTCTGCAACTGTGCCAGCGTCGCCCGCCGCAAAGGCCTACCATCCACGGGTGATGCAGGGCTGCGCCGATCTTCGTCCAGCTCAAAGAGGATCAGACGTAAGTCTGCACCAGCGTAATTCAACTTTAAGGAAGGATAGTCGCGAGCCGGCGCATCCCCATAATGAAGTCGCTGCCAGGTCTCTTCATAGGCGACCTGCTGATCCATCAGAAAAAAAATCACACTCTCCGGCGTATCGACAAAAAGATGGAGCGTAATGGCCGCGTGGCGCGTCGCGGTTCCGCTCAATACCGGTCCGATCAAACGCGGCTGGAACTCCGCAAGCCAGTGCATGGATTGCGCCGCCTGCTCGCGGAGCCGACGCAACTCCGCACTATGCGCCGCGCCATGAAAAAGCTGTAGACGAGACTGGAGTTCTGCTTCGATCTCCGCATTACTTGGCCAACCCTGCTGGGCGTCGCCGCCGGCGCCCAGGCGACGCGCCGCTTTTTCCTTGGCTGCCCGAAAGTCGGACACCCCCTCGTCGGCCATAATCCGCGCCGACTCCACCGCCAGCAAGCGCCGCAAACGGGATTGTTGCTGTAACCTGGCCATCATTACACCCCGCGGTCATTGTCTGCAAACGGTATTCCGCATAAGATAGCGCAATTGCGAGAGTGGCGGAATTGGTAGACGCACTGGATTTAGGTTCCAGCGGTTTAGGCCGTGCGAGTTCGAGTCTCGCCTTTCGCACCAATAACTTACAGAATATTCTCTCGCCTCACTTGCTTTTTCGCTCCACTTGCTTGCAAGTTAAGCAGGAGCAAATCCATGGCATCCATTCTCCCCCGCGAAGACAGAGACGGCAACCTCATCGGCTGGCAAGCTCGCGTACGCAAGAAAAGCTACTCACTCCAAGTGAAGACCTTTGACCGGAAGGTACAGGCACAAGCCTGGACCAAACAGCTTGAAGTAGAAATTGGAGCGCGGCGTCTGGCAGGACCGAAGCGAATCGGAGCAAACGCCCCTTACCGAAGCTCTGGATCGGTATGGTCGAGAGGTCTCCAGCCTGAAAAAAGCGGCCAGGTTGAGCTATACCGAATCCGTACGGTCAAAGCGAACCCCATCGGCAAGAAGTGGCCGATGGGGTTGTCCTGGATTACGACAAAGACGGCAACCTCGTCGGCATAGAGATACTGGATGCCTCGAAAAAAGGCGGCGCGGATGCCTTACGGCATATCAATGTCGCCGCCTGAACTGGCGCCACGAGGCCGTCCAGTCGACTTCTTCGAGAAGGGCTACGGCCATCATGGGGGTGCAAGAATTTTTGTGTAAATGGTCATTTGGCAGGAAACTGCCGTCCTGACCAGGTGTACGCGCTGATCCACATAAACGGTGTGTGGAATTAGATCGTCTGCGCGGCGACTGCCAAGGCCCTGGATCCGACCCAGTGGCGGGCGAACTGCCGCGCCACCCGGCCACTGCGCGAGCCGCGCTGCAAGGCCCAGCGCA
>NZ_JAAZTY010000172.1 GCF_018854775.1 Acidithiobacillus ferriphilus
CTTCTGTGCCAATACCGGTCTGGCGCGTTGGTGCCGGAAGAACGGCGTCCTGTTGCACATTCATCGTGCCATGCACGCGGTGGTGGACCGCAATCCCCATCACGGCATTCACTTCCGCGTGCTGGCCAAGGCGCTCCGTCTGTCAGGCGGTGATCACCTGCACACCGGCACGGTGGTTGGCAAGCTGGAAGGTGACCGCGCCGCCACTCAGGGCTGGGTCGACCTGCTGCGCGAGTCATTCGTCCCCGAGGACCGCGGTCGCGGCATCTTCTTCGACCAGGACTGGGGCTCCATGCCGGGGGTCTTCGCCGTGGCTTCCGGCGGCATCCACGTCTGGCACATGCCGGCGCTCTTAGCCATCTTCGGCGACGATGCAATATTCCAGTTCGGTGGCGGT
>NZ_JAAZTY010000173.1 GCF_018854775.1 Acidithiobacillus ferriphilus
ATCCTGGGATGACCTACCGGGAACACCGGACATCGTCATCACCGTCTGCGCCAGTGCCGCCGGTGAGACTTGCCCCGCCTATTTCGGTCCGGCGATCCGCGCCCATTGGGGCGTGGACGATCCCGCCAAGGCGACGGGTAGCGAAGCGGAGATCGAGGCGGCTTTCACCACCGCCTACCAGATCCTGCGTCGTCGGATCGAAGCCTTTCTGGCCCTGCCCTGGACCCGGTGGGAAGAAGGTGGCGACGTGGCCCTGCAAGCCGAACTGGCGCGCATCGGTGAACAGTAACTTTTCAGACGGTATCCATCCTTTCAGGAGACTTTATCATGACCAAAATCCGTGTGTACGATCCCGCCATGTGCTGCAGCACGGGCGTATGCGGTCCGACCGTAGATCCTGCGCTGGTACGCTTTTCCGCTGACGCGGACTGGGCGAAAGGCCAGGAAATCGATCTGCTACGCTACAACCTCGGTCAGGAACCCATGGCCTTTGTCAACAATTCGGTGGTGAAACAGTTTTTGGATCGCTCTGGCGCCGAGGCATTGCCGCTGATTTTGGTGGAAGGGGAGATCGCCCTGGCCGGGCGCTATCCGACCCGTGAGGAACTGGTCCGCTGGGCCGGGTTGGCGGCGGTGCCGGCCATGAAAAGCCCTGCTGGCGGCTGTTGCGGTGGCAGCGGCACCTGCTGAACGGTCCATCGTTATGCTTTTCCTGAAAAACCCGCCCACCTTTCTGTTTTTCACTGGCAAGGGTGGCGTTGGCAAAACCTCGCTGTCCTGCGCCACGGCCATCCGTCTGGTTCGCTTGGGCAAGAAGGTCTTGCTGGTGAGCACCGACCCGGCGTCCAACGTCGGTCAGGTGTTCAGTCAGGAAATCGGCAATAAAATCACCGCCATTTCCACGGTACCAGGGCTATTCGCCCTGGAAATCGATCCGCAACAGGCGGCACGAGAGTACCGGGAGCGCATTATTGGCCCGGTGCGCGGCGCGCTGCCGGAGGCCGTGGTCAGTGGCATCGAAGAGCAGCTCTCCGGGGCCTGCACCACTGAGATCGCGGCCTTCGACGAATTCACCGCTTTGCTGACCGATGCGACGCTGACGGCTGACTACGATCACATCCTCTTCGATACGGCGCCGACCGGCCATACCATCCGTCTGTTGCAATTGTCCGGCGCGTGGAGCGGCTTTATCGAGAAAAATCCGGAAGGCGCGTCGTGCCTTGGTCCCCTGGCGGGCCTGGAAAAACAACGCCAGCGTTATGCCGAAGCGGTCAAGGCGCTGTCCGATCCCGAGCGCACGCGCCTGATACTGGTCGCCCGCGCGCAGAAAACCACGCTGGCCGAGGTCGCACGCACCCACCAGGAACTGGCCGCCACCGGCCTGACCAGGCAGAACCTGGTCATCAACGGTGTGCTGTCGGCAGAGGAAGCCGCCTACGACGCGCTGGCCGCTGCCATACGTCACCGCGAACAAGCGGCCATAGCGGGTATGCCCGCCGCGCTGCGCAACCTGCCTGTCGATCAATTGCCGCTCAAGGCATTCAATATGGTCGGCGTCGAGGCGCTGTGCAGCCTGCTCTCTGATCAAGACGAGAGCGCCCCCGCCGGTAACGGTGCGCCTCCCGCCAAATGCGCGGACCTTCCGCAGTTGTCGGCGCTGGTGGAAGAGATCGCGGGAAGGGGGCGCGGACTGATCATGATGATGGGCAAGGGCGGTGTCGGCAAAACCACTCTGGCGGTCGCGGTGGCGGTGGCGCTGGCCGAACGTGGCCTGCCCGTTCACCTGACCACCTCCGACCCCGCCGCACATCTGTCCGACACGCTGGCCGGTTCGCTGCGCCATCTGGAAGTCAGCCGCATCGACCCGGAGGTGGAGACCGAGCGTTATCGCCGACATGTGCTGGACGCCAAGGGCCAGGACCTGGATGCCGAAGGCCGTGCCATGCTGGAAGAAGACTTGCGCTCGCCCTGCACGGAAGAAATCGCGGTGTTCCAGGCGTTCTCGCGCGTCCTCCGTGAGGCCGACAAGCAATTCGTGGTGATGGACACCGCACCAACCGGGCATACCCTGCTGCTGCTGGACGCCACCGGGGCCTATCACCGCGAAGTGACCCGCCATGGCGTCGATCCGCAGCTGCATTACACGACGCCGATGATGCAGTTGCAGGACCCGGAACGGACGCAAGTGCTGATCGTGACTCTGCCGGAACCCACCCCGGTCCTGGAGGCCGCGCAGTTGCAGGAAGACCTGCGTCGCGCAGGCATCGAACCGTGGGCCTGGGTCATTAACAGCAGTCTGGCTGCCGCGCCCACTGCGTCACCGCTGCTGAAGCGGCGCGCCGCTCTGGAGGTGGCCCAGATCGAGGCGGTTCGCACCCGCC
>NZ_JAAZTY010000174.1 GCF_018854775.1 Acidithiobacillus ferriphilus
TCGCGATCTGGACGCTTGGCAGGAAAGCGGACGGAGCTACTATAAAATCAGCGGCCCGGCCATTCAGCGCTGGCATTCTAATCAGTTTATCGCGATCGATACACATACGCAGGCGGGGGTGGCCGAAGACTTCGCGGCGATTGTCCGCGAAGTGCATCCGGAACACGCCATTATCGAGCGCATAACCGACTATCGAAGCGACCGGCATGCCGTCTGGGGCATTTTGGCGCGCAATCCGGAACAGAATTTCGCCCTGAACCTGCTGCTGGATCCCGACATCGATTTTGTCACCCTGCTGGGGCACGCAGGTACCGGTAAGACGCTGCTGACGCTGGCGGCGGCGCTGCATCAGATTTTTGAGCAGAAGCGCTACTCGGAAGTGATCATTACCCGTGCGACCGTGCCGGTAGGTGATGAGATTGGCTTCTTGCCCGGCACGGAGGAAGAGAAAATGCTGCCGTGGATGGGGGCGCTGGAGGATAATCTGGAAATTCTGGCGCGCGGCAGTGATGATGGCGGCAGCTGGGGACGCAGTGCGACGCAGGATCTGATCAATAAGCGGATTCGCGTCAAATCCATGAGTTTTATGCGTGGGCGTACCTTTCTGGAGAAGTTCGTCATTATCGACGAGGCACAGAATCTGACTTCCAAGGAAATGAAGACCCTGATCACCCGTGCCGGTCCGGGGACCAAAATTGTCTGTCTGGGCAATATTGCGCAGATCGATACGCCCTACCTGACGGAAACCACCTCAGGACTGACCTATGTGGTGGATCGCTTCAAGGACTGGGCCTACAGCGGACATGTCACCCTGCGTCGCGGTGAGCGTTCTCGTTTGGCGGATTTTGCCAATGATGCCTTGTGATGCCCTTGTCTACTGACCTGTTGAGCCCTTAGACTGCGCGCAGGGCATCAGGGGAATGAACGCATGACATGGTCGGTCGCGGATAGCCGTCATCTGTATAACTTGCCGCATTGGGGCGAGGGGTATTTCGATATCGGTGCGGACGGACAGATTGTCGTTCGTCCCGATGCCAACCCGCAGGGTGCCGCCATTGGGCTGGCCGATGTCGCGGCGGTGCTGGGTGAGCATTCCCTCGCTTTACCCTGCCTCCTGCGTTTTCCGCAGATTCTTGGCGATCGAGTCGCGCGCCTGCACAGTGCGTTTGCTGAGGCCATCCGCGCCCTAAACTATGGCGGCAGCTACACGCCCGTTTATCCGATCAAGGTCAATCAGCAGCGGCGCGTCGTAGAAGAAATTTTGCGTGCCGGTGCGGGCAGCGTCGGTCTGGAGGCTGGTAGCAAACCGGAGCTGTTGGCGGTTATCGGACTGATGCCGGTGGGCGGCACCATCATCTGCAATGGCTACAAAGACAAAGAGTATGTTCGCCTGGCCCTGACGGGTGAGAAGTTGGGCATGCAGGTCTACCTGGTGGTGGAAAAACCCTCTGAACTGCCTCTGATCCTGAATGAGGCTCGCAAGCTGGGTGTTAAACCCCGGATCGGGGTGCGCGCGCGGCTGGCATCCGCCGGTTCCGGCAAGTGGCAGAATACCGGTGGCGAAAAATCTAAATTCGGCCTGTCTACGGCGGACATTCTGGAACTCGTCCACCGTCTGCGGGCAGAAAATGCGCTGGATAGTCTGCAATTGCTGCACTTCCACCTCGGCTCCCAGATTCCCAATATTCAGTTCATCAAAGGCGGCATGCGCGAGTGTGCCCGCCTGTATGCGGAACTGCGACGCCTGGGCGCAGCCCTGGAAGTCGTGGATGTGGGCGGTGGGTTGGGTGTGGACTATGAAGGAACGCACTCCCGCGCGTACTGCTCCACGAACTATCATGTCTCCGATTATGCCCATGCCATCGTCGCCACACTGGCTGATGTGGCGCGCCAGGAGGGGTTGCCGGAGCCGCGCATCATCTCTGAATCGGGTCGGGCGCTGACGGCGCATCACGCCATTTTGCTGGCCAATGTCACCGATGTGGAGATGGCGACCGGAGAGCATCCGTCGTCAACACCTTCGGTCGACCTGATGGCGGGTGAATGGGGCCGTCTGCTCACCCGGCTGAATCAGGGTAACGCCGCCGCGGCGCTGGAAGTGTATCAGGAGGCCCTCTATCTGCTGGCGGAGCTTCACCAGCAATTCAACCTCGGCATCATTCACATTGAAGAGCGCGCCGAAGTCGAAGGCATTTATGCCCAAGTGCTCTGGCGGGTGCGCGGCTTTCTCGACCCGCACAATCGCGCGCACCGCGATATTCTTGATGAACTCGACGAAAAGCTGGTGGACAAATATTTCGTCAACTTTTCCCTGTTTCAGTCGTTGCCCGACGTCTGGGCCATTGATCAGATTTTCCCGATATTGCCCATACAACGACTGAATGAAGAGCCGACCCGGCGGGCTCGTCTCGAAGATATCACCTGCGACTCCGACGGCAGGATTGATGCGTACGTCACGGCCGAAGGCCTGACACCGGCGCTGCCGGTACATGCGCTACAGGCGGATGCGCCTTATCTCCTCGGTATTTTTCTGGTCGGTGCTTATCAGGAAATTCTCGGGGATATGCATAATCTGTTCGGTGACACGGACTCGGTTAATGTACTCTGTGATGCCTCGGGCGCCATGCGTCTGGAGCAGCCGCTGGCGGGGGATACGGTGGAATCCGTCCTGCAATACGTACAATTTTCCGCTACCGACCTGCTGGCCCGTTATCAGAAGAAAGTGGAGGCCTGCAGCCATCTCGACGATGTGGAACGTCGCGAGTTTCTACAGCAGTTTGCGGATGGGCTGCATGGTTATACCTATTTAACCGCCCATGATCTGATTGAAGACCTGACGCAGTAGCGTCAACTCCGTCATCGGCAGGCGCCGCAGCTCACTGATGGGCTTGAAAACGCCATCGTGGGGGGCGATTGCCTCGTGTGGGGCTTCAAATGTCGTGAAGCGGGCGAGGTGAATCTGAATTGGACCGGTGTCGGTGGACAGCCAAGCCTCGAAACCGTCGTCCAGCTCTATCTGGCCGGGATTTATGTTCAATTTCTCCAATACCGCATGCAGTACGTCAGTGGGCGTGTCGCCGGTCTCAGTGGGTGCTGCAACCATACTGCTGTTCTCCGGCAGTGGCGCGGGCAACATCACACTGTCGTTGATGCGAACGAAGCGCAAGGCGGTACTGTAACTATCGAAGTGACAGAAGATCAGGCGATTGCGTTCGAGGAGGTCGGCTGTGGGCATTGGGTTATTCCTGTTTCGATTGGGGGTGATCAGATTAGCCGATGGTGATGGCCCCTGAATAAAACTCGGGCGTGATGGCCGTGCAGGGCGCCGAATGGTCGAATGCTTTGGCCATCTCCCAGGGCTGGCCCTTTTCGCGGGCGGCGCGTTGCAGGTCGCGGCGGGTCATGTCCAGACCCACGGCATAGCCGAACACGTAGTCGTAATCGACCTTGTCCATGGGGATGTTCTTGCCGCCCTTGTGCAGTGCCACCACCAGCTCCACCTCGGGTTGCAGGTCGGTAGTGCCGGACGGGTAGGGCAGCACTGAATTATTCTGCAGAACGGCGCTGGCCGGTTTCATGAAAAAGAAGGGTTCGGCATCGGGAGCGGCGCCCATTTCCCGGACGTGATCGGCGTAGTTCTGCCCGACGCAAAAAATGCGTCGCACCGGGAAAGGGTTGCTGGACATGGCGTCCAGAGTCACGACAGGGGCGGGCGGGAAGGCGTAGTTCATGGACGGGCTCCTGTGCCGGGTGAAATGGCGGGATAACAGGCATCTGCTTTCATTGCGTTCTCTTTAAAGTATTCCGGCTGGTTTTTGCGGTACACCCGCAGCCACATCAAGGTATCTGGTGCCAGCGCGCGCACCGCGAGCCAAAGCAGGGTGTCCTCTGCTTTACCACTGGCCGCGAGGCGCTGGTCGAGGGCGCGCCAGCCTTCCCAGTCAATTTCCACCATCAGGGCGTGAATCTCTGGCGATAGGAGCAGGGCGGCCGCGCTCATGAGGCGAAGCTGGCGTCGAGTTTCCGCACGGGTGAGGCGCGACGCGAGAAACTCTTCCTTCTCCAGCCCTTCAGTCAGCGTGAGTACGGCAGTCCCCGCCTCTTCAATCGCGTTAAAGGGCGAGATGCTCAGCATGGGCATGCACCGGGTGGGTATTTCATCTTGAATGGCACATCATCTGACTCAATGCGCCGTCAGGCCATCGGCATAGGCGCGGATGACGGAGGCCCCTACCAGATCGTGAGGGTCCAGTTCGCCGATCTTTTCCAGAACCTCCCGGCATTCGTCCAGTTGATTGCGGCGTAACAGGATGAAACTCAGGGCCTTCAGGGTGAAGAGATAAAAATGGGCAGGACTGTGAATCACGGACCAGTCTGCCGTGCCTGGAGCGAGGTGCTGCCAGTTGGGGGGGAAACCGCCCAGTCGTGCCCCGCTGGCCAGGGCGGTGCGTGCTATCTCTTCGGCCTCCGCCAGCCGGGACTGGCGAAACAGCAACTTGTACATGGCAAAATAGGCGGGCAGGTAATCCGGATCGGTCAGTAGATGCTGCCTCAGCAGTTTTTCCACCTCGGTCGGGTGTGTGCTACTGGCCAGTGCGGCCTCCAGCAGCGAAGCCGCCTGCCCGGTCGGGTCGGCAAAGGGCAGGGTGATCTCCCGGAGGGCACCGTCAGGGCTCATTGGACCACGCCTCCAAAATTAACCGAACTTGAAGAGGATGCCGTGACCGCCCCGTGGATAGGACCAATCCACGTTGTGATATTCCGAACAAATGACCCGACAGGTGCCGCACTCCAGGCAGCCGTCCGTGGTCAGGACCACACCACCACCCTCGTCTTTGGCGTAACAGGCCGCGGGACAGGCGAAGGTGCAGGACTGCGTTTTACAATCATCCGCGCAGACCTGAGGATCGCTGATCTGGATATGCGGCCGACCTTCATCGACCCGATAGCGGTTTTGAAACAGTTTCTCTTCGATCTTGATCATCGCGTTGCCCTCCACATGCGGTAAGCGTCTCCCACCAAACCCCACAACGAGCGTTGCTCTACAAAGCTGCCACGAATGGTCTTTTCCTTGCTGTGCTTATCCTGGCCATCGACCATCAGCATGGTATGCGCGGCGCGGTTGAGGAGTTGCGGATACACCGAAAAGAAATGCGGATTGCCGTGCAGGATATCGGGCAACTCCTTGTACTTCCGTAAATCTTTCATGACGAAACTGTCGTCCAGCGCGGCTTTGTAACGGGCAAGATGGGGGGCCGTGCAGGGGAGCTTCATCTCTTTCAGCGCGATAACCGTTTCTGCGGCCAGCCGGCCACTGGTCATCGCCAGGTTGGAGCCTTCGCGGTGGACCGCATTTACCAGTCCGGCGCTGTCCCCCGCGATCATCCAGCCCTCGCCGTAGAGGGTCGGAACGGCCTTGTAGCCCCCTTCGGGAATCAGGTGGGCGGCATACTCCTTCATTTCGCCCCCCTCAATCAACGGGGCAATGGCCGGATGCGCCTTGAGTTCTTCGAGGAGGGTATAGGGCGCGATGCCCGCCTTTTTGAAGTCGGACAAGAGGCAACCGATGCCCAGCGTGATGGATTCCTTGTTGGTATAGAGGAAGGCGGTGCCGACCATGCCGTGGGTGACGGCACCGGCGATCTCAATGACCACCCCTTCGTTGCCCTTGATATTGAAACGGCTCTGGACGACCTCCTCGGGCAGAAAATGAATTTCCTTGACCGCGAGCGCCACATTTTTGGCTTCGAGTTCGCCATGAAACCCGGCTTTTTTGGCCAACAGCGAATTGACGCCGTCCGCCAGAATCACCACATCGGCATAAATATCGCCCCCCTCACGGTCGGTGCGGACGCCGATGACCTTTTTGCCTTCCTGGATAAGGTCGGTGACCGTCGTCTCGCAGATGACCAGGCCGCCTGCGGCCTTGACCTTCCCGGAGAACCATTTGTCGAAAGGCGCCCGGAGGATGGTATAACGATTGGGCTGGTCGCTGTTAAAGGCATCCGAGCGATAGTTGGTGCCGATGAAGGATTTTTCATCCAGCACCCACATGCGCTGTTCGATGACATGGCGCTCCAACGGGGCATCGTCGCGGAAATCGGGAATGATGCGCTCCAGCGCGTCGGCATAGAGAATGGCCCCCTGGACGTTTTTGGTGCCAGGGGTTTCACCCCGTTCCAGTTGCAATACGCTCAGACCCGCCTTGGCCATGGTGTACGCGGCTGCATTACCGGCGGGGCCGGCACCTACCACAATGGCATCAAATTTTTCGGCCATGTCATGACTCCTGTAATTAACCGGCCCGGCGGCTCACAGCCAGGCGGCTGCGCAAGGCGTCGGTGAGGACGGGAAGGATCTGCACGGCGTCGCCGACAATGCCATAAGTGGCAAAGTCGAAGATGGGCGCATTGGGATCGTTGTTGATGGCGATGATGACGTCGGAAGCTTCCATGCCGACACGGTGCTGAATCGCCCCGGAGATGCCCGCGGCAATATAGAGCTTGGGACGCACGGTCTTGCCCGATTGCCCGACCTGACGGTCAGCGGGTAGCCAGCCGGCATGGGTCACCGGACGCGATCCGCCCACTTCGGCGCCGAGCACGGCAGCCAGATCCCAGATCAGGCGAAAGTTTTCCGCCTTGCCCATGCCCCGGCCGCCCGCCACGATAATATCGGCATAGGCGAGTTGAGCCTGCTCCTGGGCGTCGTCGGGGATGAACTCCAGGACCTTGGCGATAATATCGTCCTCCTGCATCTGCAGGTTTTCGGAAACAATACGGCCGCGGCGCTCCGGCGTAGCTTCGGGCATAGCCATGACCCGGGGGCGGATGGTCGCCATCTGCGGGCGGTAGTTGAGAGTCTGGATGGTACAGAGCAGGCTGCCGCCGAAGGTCGGGCGAGTGGCCAGGAGACCGCGGTTATCGGGATCGATAGCCAACTCCGTGCAGTCCGCGGTCAAACCCGTAAGCAGCGTGGTGGCGACACTACCGGCAAGGTCGCGACCCAGGGTGGTGGCACCCAGCAGAAGAATCTCCGGCTGGTACCGATTGACGAGGTCAGTCATCGCCTTGGTGTAGGGTTCGTTGCGATAATCCGCCAGAATGGGGTCGGCAACAACATAGGCCACATCGGTGCCGTAAGCGAAGGCGTTGCGAGCAGCGGCACCGAGTTCGTCGCTACCAGCACCAAGAATCACGGCGCCCAGTTCCACGTTGAGAATATCGGCCAGCTTGCGTCCTTCACCCAGTAATTCCCAGGATACCTGGTGCACCTCTCCCCTTTCCATTTCGACAAACACCCAGATCCCTTTGTAGGCCGCCAGACGGGGATCCAACTCCAGGCGCTTCTTGCCTTTGGGCTTTGCGGGTGCGGCAGTGTTCTCGCTCATGCGAATGCTCCTTGTGCGTTTATGGGGCGATCAGGCCGAGTTCCTGCGCCAAGCGCGGATGCCGGCTGCCGAGAATATCCAGGATGGCGTTGGCGGTGCCGCTGGCGTCCAGGTCGGCGCCGATCATCTGTGCCTTCACGGCCCTGGGCTTGGGGGTGAATATCTTGCTGACCACCGTGGGCGAGCCCTTGAGGCCGATTTTGCTGACGTCTTCAATACCGGCACGGTCTTTATTCCATTGCGGCACGGTAAGACGGGCCGAGCGGAACATGTCATCCATGCTCGCGAAACGGATCTGGTTACTACCCTCCAGCATGGTGATCAGGGCGGGCAGGCGGGTCTGGATGACTTGCACACCGCCTTCCGAACGGCGTTGTACAGTAATGGTACGCCCCTGCAGGTCCAATGCGTCGATAGCCGATACGTAGGTGAGGAGTTGCAGGCCCAGGCGCTTGGCAATGCCCGGTCCGACCTGCGCGGTATCGCCGTCAATGGTCTGCTTGCCGGTGAACACCAGGTCTACGGGATGTTCCTCACCAATTTTGCGGATGGTTTGTGCCAGGGCGAAGGAGGTCGCCAGGGTATCGGCACCGGCGAAGGCGCGGTCGGTCAGGAGTATCACGTCGTCGGCACCATAGGCGATGGCCTTGCGCAGCGCGTCTTCCGCCTGGGGCGGCCCCATGGTCAGCACGGTGACTCGCCCACCGAAGCGGTCTTTGAGGCGCAAGGCCTCTTCGATGGCGAAAACATCGAAGGGATTGATGATGGCGGGTACACCCTGCCGCATGATGGTATTGGTAACCGGATGCACCCGGATCTGGGCGCTGTCGGGAACCTGTTTGATACAGACGACAATATGCATGGCGTACTCCTGTTACCGATCTGTCGGTGATCTGAAGATGCTGTTGCACTAACTCTAAGCAATCTTCATTCCAGATACGACTGTCTTGTTAATGTCAAGATAAACAGTCTTTTGGATAAAATGCACCAGAAAAACAGCGCAAGCAGCGGATGTAGGCTTTGCGACAAAATGCATGCTTTATCACGGTAAGCTCAATGGGTCCGCTGGCTCTCGGTGACGGGAGCAGCTTTGCCGAGGAGCACGGCATTGCTGCTGAGGGCAAACTCACGCCAGGCGGCAGCGAGGTCGCGGGCGATGGTGGACAGGTATTCCTTGCCGGGTTCGTGCTCTTCGGGAAAATTGGAGAGCGCACAGGAACTGCGGTTGAAGGCGAGGGCCTCACTGATCAGGGTCTGATGAACGGTTGCGAAAGGTGCATGCACTTCCGGCGTTAGATCAGAACGCCCCTTATGGACACCCGTGCCACTGGTGTCAAAAGGCAATTCGCTCAGTTGGCGCAATGCTTCGCTATAGAACTGCTCCATGGTGTCGAGCAGGGCGCGCTGGGTCAACTGTTCCTTGTGCTGGCGGGCCAGATATTGATTGAGGTGGCGGCGATAGGTCGCCAGCAAATCCGGCTGTTGCGCGGTCACCCATGTACCGAATAGAGCGATGCAGGCGGTGTTGTCGGCAGGGCCGTTCAGTGCTTGCGGGCTAAGCGATACGGGGTCAGGGGCGAGCATCCGCTGCAGGCGGGCGGCGGATTCCAGGGCGCCTTCCAGATAGCCGCCGCC
>NZ_JAAZTY010000175.1 GCF_018854775.1 Acidithiobacillus ferriphilus
GCCAACAAGATTCGCTATTATGGCATTTCCACTTTCAATGCCTGCCGGGTAGCGACGGATGATACCCTGTTCCAGTCCCTGACCAGTCTTATCGGGCTGGCTGAAAAAGCTGCAGGGCAAGGCAACCGCCACCACCTGAGGGTGGTACAGTTACCCTTTAATGCCTTGATGCCGGAAGCTTACACCCGCTTCAGCCAGGTAACGGGGCAGGGCAATATCGGCTCGACCATCCAGGCGGCTTTTCAGCTTAAACTGACCATTATGGCAAGTCATCCTCTCGGTAAAGGATTACTGGCGCGGGAAGAGGTGCCTTCTCTGCTGGAGGCTATGCCGGAACTGGCCGATGCCGCGCAGCGCGCCATCCAGTTCGTGCGTTCGACACCAGGCATCGGTGTGACGCTGGTGGGGCTTAGCATGCCTCGGCATCTCGCCGATTTGCTGGCGGTGGCCAGTCAGCTTCCTCTTCCCAAGGGGCGCTATCTGGCCATGTTTGAGAAGGAGGAATAGCAAGCACCAAGTGGGTTCCGGCTATTTTTTTGCGGAGTCCGCTGGTTCCTGCCCCAGCACACTTTTGGGGGCTTTGGTCATTGCGGCGAGCAGGCGCTCCTGTTCCGCGAAAGAGAGGCGGCGCTGGCCGGGCGCAAAACCCTTTTGGGTAGGGGCATTGGTGGCAAGGTGGCCGACCCGTTCGCCCTCCTTGGCTTGGGTATAGTCTTGCAACTCGCGCTGCCATTGCGCTAGCTGCTCGCCGGTATTCACGCGTCCCTGGTGGTTGGGCGGGGCGGCCGGCGTTTGTTGGGCGAACCAACTGGCCTTGCGCAACTCCTTATTGTTGACGCTGATCCACAGGCTAACGCGGCTGAGGTCTCGGAGCGCAACGGCGCAGAGGACAACGGCAAGGCCAATGGCCCCCCAAATTAGGCCTAGAAAGGCCAGCATAATCACACCAGCGCTGGCCAACGGAAAGGCCCAGGCCCAAGGCTGTTCCAGATAGAAACGATGCGCGCCAACAGGAAATAAGCACCAGTATAGATAACTCCTGAGGGATTTTTTCTGGAGTTTTTGCAAGCGAATTTGTAAACTCTGTACCCCAGCGCCCTGCAGGTCGAGCTTTTCCCAAGCTTTGGGCATGGGTTATCCTCCATTAGTACTGTATTGAAGCGCTCAGATATTACCTCTAAACTGGTGAAAAGTCGCGGGCGACTTAAGGACTTCCATGGCAGACAGGCGGTTACAGGTTTTTCACACCGTGGCAAAGCTGCTCAGCTTTACCAAAGCGGCCGATACGTTGCATATGACCCAGCCGGCGGTGACCTTCCAGGTCAAGCAACTGGAAGAACAGTTCAACACGCGTTTATTTGACCGCACCCATAACCGCATCAGTCTTACCGAGGCTGGCATGGTGGTTTATGAGTATTCCGAGCGCATCATCTCGTTGTATACCGAGATGTCCAATCGGGTCGGGGAAATGACGGGTGATCTGCGCGGGTATCTGCTCATCGGTGCCAGCACGACCATCGCCGAATACATGCTGCCCCGGGTGTTGGGTGACTTTAAAATGAAGTATCCCGATGTACAGGTGCGCCTGCATGTGGGTAATACGGATAAAATTGTCCACATGATTGAGGATAACAGTATTGATCTGGGACTGGTGGAAGGTTTGATAACCAACAAGAGCCTCGCCACCCTCAAGTGCTGCATGGACTCCATGGTGGTTATTGCCGAGCCGGATCATCCCTTGGGTGCCCATGAGGGTGTGACCGCGCAGGAGTTGCTGGATTATCCTTTCGTTTCCCGTGAGGAAGGATCAGGCACTCGTGAAGTGACTATGGAGTATTTGCACCAGGTCGGCGTGGACGCCAACGATCTGCATATCACCATGGAATTGGGTAGTCCGGAAGCGGTCAAAGGGGCGGTGGAAGGCGGGTTGGGGGTGGCTATTGTCTCCGAGACGACGGTTCTCAAGGAGTTGGCGCTGGGTACTTTACTGGCGCGCCCCTTGAATCCGCCGCTGGCCCGCCCCTATTCCTTCGTTTATCAGAAACAAAAATTCCGCAGTCTGGTGATGGATGAGTTCCTGGAATTCGCCAAAGACCGCTGTAGCAGGGACATACTATCCGTGCCGGTGCGTCGAGAGGGCTGATATGAAGCATTTTGCCGTGGTGCAGCACAGTTACTCCGAGTTTCTGGGCATCGTGGAGACCCAACTGGAGAAGCGTGACATCGGCTTCAGTTACTTCCGGGTTTTTCTCAGTAACGAGCTGCCAAGCAATGCGCTGACTTTTGATGCGCTGTTTTTGCTGGGTGGTCCCATGTCTCCGCTCGAATCCGACAAATATAAATGGCTCACTCAGGAACTCAATACCATCACCATTTTCCGCAAGGCAAAGCGGCCGGTGGTGGGCTTTGGTCTGGGCGCACTCTTGCTGGCCCAATATGAGGGGGCGGCGTTGCACCTGCAGCCTTATCATAACGCCTATTTTACCACGGCCCATGCCACGGAAGCAGGGCGGGACGACCCGCTGGCGCAGGCGGTGGACGGCGCTCAGGTAATGGTTTGGTCACCGGGAACCGCTACCCTGCCGGAGGGTGTCAAGCCATTGGTGGTGGATGACGATGGTCGCTGGATCGCCTTCCGCCCGGAAGAGGGGGTGGTGGGATTGCTGTTCCGGCCGGAGATGAAGCCGGGGCTGATCGAAGATATCCTCATGGAGGAAGATCGCGAAACGCCCGAGAATATCGGCGAACTCCTGGGGCAGGCGCGGGCACTGTGGCCGGAGATGCAGAAAACTACGGACCGGGTCATCATCGCCCTGGTTCGTGAGTTGTCTCTCATGACGGAGAAACGCAAGCCACGGGTATTCTCCCTCAAGGTGGATACCGGGAATGATGTATGAATAGCCGGGAGCGCCATTTTCTTCGTGTCATGCGTAAGCTGGGAGACGCAGAGCAGGAACAGTTGCTGGCCTTTGCCGATTTTTTGAGAAGTCGGCAACAGCCAGAAACATCGGTGCTGCATCAGGAACCGAAGATTTTGCCCGCTAAAGAGGGTGAGACCGTTGTTGGTGCGATTAAACGCCTGCGGGAAAGCTATGCCATGCTTGATGCCAAGGAGATGCTCAACGACACCTCCAGTTTGATGTCCAGGCATGTGATGGGCGGGGAAGCAGCGGAGACGATCGTTGTTGAATTGGAGATGATGTTCAAACGTCACTATCAGCGCTACCGCGGCGCTCCGGAAGACGCGTGAATTCACGTTGCTCCGGGTGATTGCGCCAATGTCGGATATTCATCATCCCTTGCAGATTCTGCTGCACTTTGACCAGTACCTGATAGTGTTTCTTCAGGAATATGGGGCTTGGGTCTATGCCCTGTTGTTCCTGATTCTCTTCGCCGAGACAGGGCTGGTGATTATGCCGGTTTTGCCGGGTGATTCCATGTTATTTATCTGTGGTACCCTGGCCGGTGCGGGCATCATGAGCGCGTCCTGGTTGTTGGGTCTGCTCGTTACGGCGGCAGTGCTGGGCGATGCGGTGAATTACTGGATGGGGCGCCGCTGGGGTGCCCACCTTTTTGGCGGGCACCTGCTCAATGTCAGGTACTTGGATACGACCCAGCGCTTCTATGCACGACATGGTGGTAAGACGGTGATCATCGCCCGGTTTTTGCCCATTATTCGCACCTTCGCACCTTTTGTGGCAGGTATTGCCACCATGCCGTATCGTCGCTTCTTTGGCTTCAATCTGCTGGGCGCTTTCCTGTGGGTGGGGGGCTTGCTGGGTGCCGGTTATTTCCTCGGGCGT
>NZ_JAAZTY010000176.1 GCF_018854775.1 Acidithiobacillus ferriphilus
TCTGGTTTGTTGGACTGCCCGCATTATACCCGGCCCGAAGTGGTGGCGGGGGCAAGTGTTCCGGAGGTGCTGCTATCCGGAGACCATGGGCGTATCCGCCGCTGGCGTTTGCAACAGTCGCTAGGCCGTACCGCCGAGCGGCGCCCGGATTTGCTGGAGCAAAGAGGTTTGCAGGCGGGTGAAAAAGAATTATTGGAAGAGTATCGCCGTCAGGACGGCGAAACGCAGTAATACTAGGCTAAGGAGTTGGGTATGAACATCATTGACGAAATTAATCAGGAACAAATGAAGTCGGTACTGCCGCCTTTTGGTGCGGGCGATACGGTAGCCGTTCACGTAAGGGTGAAGGAAGGCGACCGCGAGCGTATCCAGATTTTTGAGGGCATTTGCATTGCACGCCGTAATCGTGGCCTGCACTCTGCTTTCACGATCCGCAAAATCTCCAACGGTGAAGGGGTGGAGCGCGTGTTTCCCTCTTATTCGCCGCTGGTGACCAAAGTGGAAGTGAAGCGTCGTGGTGATGTGCGCCGCGCCAAACTCTACTACCTGCGTGATCTTTCTGGTAAGGCCGCACGCATCAAGGAAAAGTTGGGCTGATGCAGTCTGACGCGACACCTGGCCATGGCTGGGTTCGGGTTGGATGAGGGGGTGCTGACGCCGGGTTCGCTGGAGATCCTCGAATACTGGCGTTCTGCTTCTGTAGCTGAGCGGGAAATCCTCTGGGCCGATTCCGCTCAGCGCTTGGTCTTGCGCGCTGCCTGGCAGCAGAGTTTGTTGCCGCACTGGTGGGCCGCCGCCGCAGATGCGCAGGCCCTGCAGATTGTGGCGGACACCCTGGCGCTCCTCGCTGATGCGGAGTCTTTGCCCCCTGCACTGTTGGCGACTGCCTTACAGGTGCAGGAGGCATCGCTGGTGAAACCAGCAGCCGTGCTGCCCGCAGCGCTGAGGTCTGAGGCCGCCAACCCCATGCCCTTGGACATGGAGGCGGACACCTTCGCCAAGGCTATTGAAGACGGTGATCTGGAGACGTTGGCGCCGTTGCTGTTCAGTATGGCGGAGGACGAAAATGCCCGGCGAATCGTCCTTACCCGGCTGGCCCAGCGCCTAGCCGATGACAATCATGCCGAAGGCCTGCGCACCATTCTCTATGGACAGTGGCATGATGCCGCCGCCAATCTCCCCGCGCAGCCCTTCTCACTGGGGGCGATGGCGCTTTTGCAGAGTCACTGGCAACTGCCAGCCGGGGTGGCGGTGGTAGTTCCTGAAGGGCGTGCCAGCCGCGACCCGGCCACGGACAAGCCCCTGCTCCATGCCCTGCGAGAACGCGATTTGCCCGCCTTCATGGGGCGTATCCGCGCCCTCGGCGACCAGCCCCTGGACGCCATACGCCAGCTTTTCCTGACTGTTACCCTGATGATCATTGAGGGTGGTGGCGGCACGGACCCTCTGCCATTGATCCGTCTCTATGTCTGGCTCGGCACTTTGCTGGCCTTACCGCACCGCAGTTTGCGGCAGGCGCGGAAAGTATTGTTCAGCGCCGCAGCGACTACTTTTGGCTTTGCCGGATGGCAGCGCCAGGAAGACTGGCCGGATTTCAGCACGCTGGCCGCTTATCGTGAACGGGCAGCCACGGAACCAGTACCTGCGCCATGGAGTTGGCAGAGTGCATTGTATGCCGCCGCCGCCGATGCCGGCCCGCAGTGGTGGTTGCAGGTGGCAGAACGTGGTGTGACACAAGGTTGCCCAGCGGGTTTCTGGTCCTTGTGGCGCACTGCGCAGCGCGCCGGATCCTTGACGGGAGGCCCATTGGCATGGATTCACCCTCTGGTAGTGACGCGTCTGTATCTGGATTGAATGGCGTGTGTCCTGAAGCACCGCTACTTTGTCCTCCATGGATCAGTCAATGAGTACCGCATCTGCTGCCCTGCCGGCCGATCGCCAGCAGATCGACGCCTTTCTCGACGCGCTGTGGCTGGAAAAAAACCTCGGCGAAAATACCCTCGCCGCCTACCGGCAGGATCTCCTGCAGGTGGCCGTCGCGTTCGCGGCGCAAGGTTTGAGTCTGGATACTGCCGATGAAGGGGCGCTGACGCGCTTGCTGGGGCAGAAGTTACAATCCGGGGCGGCCTTACGCTCCGTGGCCCGGCTGCTTTCCAGCATACGCCGCTTCTATGGTCATGCAGAGCGGGAGGGCTGGGTGACCTGTGATCCCAGCCGCAATCTGCAAAGTCCCCGTCTTGGTCGCGCGTTACCCCATGTCCTCAGTGAAACAGAAATAGAGGCACTGTTGCTGGCCCCCGATTGTGCACGCCCTTTGGGATTGCGCGATGCAGCCATGCTGGAGTTGATGTACGCCTGCGGTTTGCGGGTGTCGGAGCTGGTGAATCTGGAGATGCGCCAGGTGGATCTCAGCGCCGGTCTGGTGGTGGTCTTTGGCAAGGGTCGCAAGGAACGTCTGGTGCCCATGGGGGAAGTGGCCGCCGGACGCATGGCGCAGTATCTGCAAAGTGGTCGTCCGCAGATATTGGGCGAACGCATCAGTGCCGCCATTTTCGTGACCAGACGCGGGGCGGCCATGACGCGGCAGCGTTTCTGGCAAAACATTGAGCATTACGCCCAGTCCGCCGGGATTACTCAAATAGTGTCGCCGCATAGTTTGCGCCACGCCTTTGCCACCCATCTGCTGAATCATGGCGCGGATCTGCGCAGTGTGCAGTTGATGCTTGGCCACGCGAATCTTTCCACCACGGAGATTTATACCCATGTGGCGCAGGCGCGTTTGAAGGAATTACATCAGAAGCATCACCCGCGCGGGTGATGCCCGTATTGTCGCGCCGTTACTTCTTAGGCAAAGTCACCACCACATAGATGCTCGCCTTGCCCTGCCGCACCAGCAACGGGATGGGTTGATTCGCGGGCAGACTGGCGACAATGTGCTCCAACTGGGTGGGGTTGTTGACGTCCTGCTGATCAATCTGCTGGATGATCATGCCCGGCATAATCCCGGCTTCCGCTGCCGCTCCTTCACTGACTCCGACCACCACGACACCATGATGCACGTCCAGCCGCTTCTCGATGTCGGGGGTCAGAGACTGGACATGGATGCCCATACGGGAGACTTTGCCCACTTGGGCAGGCTGGGAAGCTTCCTGGCTGCCGGAAGGCCCTGCCATGTTTTTGGGTAGGGCGGTAACCAGGACATCTTTGGTTTCCGCCGCACCGCGGTGGAGGATGCCGACCCTGGCACGCGTGCCCGGCAGGGTATTGCCAACCATAGGTGGCAATTGCCCGACATTGTACACCGGCTTGTTGTCATAGGTGACAATGACGTCACCGGGCTTGATGCCCGCCTTGGCAGCCGGGCTGCCCGGCATGACGGAGGCGACGAGTGCACCCACCGGTTCCTTGAGATGCAGCGCTTGCGCCATGGGCGGTGTGACATCCTGCACTTCCACGCCCAGATAGCCGAACTGGATCGCCTTGTGGTCCTTGAAGTCCTGCACCACCCGCATCACGGTATTGATGGGAATCGAGAAAGACAAGCCCATGTAGCCGCCGCTGTTGGTATAGATCTGATCATTGATGCCCACCACCTGGCCCTTCATGTTGAAGAGCGGTCCGCCCGAGTTGCCGGGATTGATGGGCACGTCGCTCTGGATGAAGGGGATGTATTCGTCATCGGGCAGCGGGCGGTTCATGGCACTGACCACCCCTTGGGTCACGGTGTTGTAAAAGCCGAAAGGCGCGCCGACGGCGAGTAGCCATTGGCCGACCTTCATGTCATCCGAGTTGCCGATGGGCACGGTGGGCAGGTTCTTGGCGTCAATTTTGAGCAGCGCCGTGTCATAACGTACTGAAAGACCGATCAGCTTGGCCGGGTAGGCGTGGTGATTGGTGAGGGTGACGACGACATGGTTGGCGCCGCGCACGACGTGACCAGCAGTGACGATATAGCCATCGGGGCTGATGATGAAACCGGATCCGAGCGATTGGATTTTTTCATGCTGCTGTGGACCTGAACCGTTTTGTCCGGGGGCCATGAAGTGATGGAAAAACTGATAAAAAGGCGAATTGGGTGGAAAAGGGTTGGCCTGCTGGTGGATGACCTTATTCGTGGTGCTGCTGATATTCACTACCGCTGGGCCGTAACGGTCGATGATCGGGGTAAAATCCGGCAGAGCGACCAACGCCTGTTGAGGAGCTGTGTTCGTCGAGATAGACAAAGCTGGTGCTGTAGGTGCATCGGCTTGTGCCCACTCCGTTGCACCCAGTGCAAAA
>NZ_JAAZTY010000177.1 GCF_018854775.1 Acidithiobacillus ferriphilus
CCGCCCCGCCCCACCCGTTCCTGCACAAAAAACACCGGCCCACCATCGTTCCGGCGAATCCGCCACGCCAGAAAGAGCAGCAGGGGCGACAGGAACAGCACCAGGATGCTGGCCGCCACCAGATCAAAGGCCCGTTTGATGATCCGCGGCCCGGGGCGGGCGAGGTTGTCCCGCGAGCGCAGCATGAAAATCTCATGGCTGAAAAAGTGCAAAGTTTCCAGCCCGAAGATGGGCAGGCCCCGCAAAGGGGGCGCGATGGTCAGGTCGGGATAGCGCATGCCGAGATTCCACACCAGGTTTTCCATGGTCTGCCACTGATCCATTTCCAGCGCCAGCACCACGTGGGGGTTGCCCAGCTCCGCCATGGTCTGCAGTGGGTCCGCCCCCAGCGGAACGCGGGGCACATCCGCAGGAATGGCGCAGTGTACGGCCTCCAATTCCGAGGGCACCAACACCGCCTGCAACCGGTAGCCGAGGAGTGGCTCGCTGGCAAAGGCCCGCGCCGCCTCTGCGGCATTAGCGCCGCAACCCAGCAGCACATAAGGGCGCTGCCAGCCGCGGCGACGGGAGATGAGCCGGTGCATGGCCATCCGCAACAGGGGCAGCAGGATCAGCGCCAGCACCCAGGTGCTGAACAGCCACAGCCGCGACAAGGGCAGTCTGCCGGAAAAGGCGAAAGCCGCATTGAGGACAGCCAGGACGGAGATTACCTGGATGACCTCCCCCAGTTCGTCCCAAAAAGCCTTCTGGCGCGCGTAATGCCCCCGGTAATAAAACCAGAGCAAGGCGGTGCAGCTCATGAGCGGGAAGAGGAGCAAGTTGGCGGAATACGCCTCCCCCCACCAATGCAACAGGACCCAAACCACATCCTGTCCGTAATACAGGGCATGGGCGATACGGCCGAAATAAAAAGCGGCCGCCAGCGCCAGGGCATCGCCGCCGAAAAGCAGCAGGGAGGGCCAGGAAAACCTTGAGTTGCCGTGCTTCTTTGTCATTTTTTCTGCTGGCCGAACGCTTGCCGGGCCGCAACGTGGCTACTGGCCGTGTCGTCCGGTTCTGCCCGCTCCACGAAGGCCGTGAACTCCGCGCGGAAACGCTCCGGGGCGAAGCGCAGGGCGTTTTCGCGGCAGACTTGCGGGGTGATGGCCGCGCCCGCCCCCTCGAAGCGCTCCACGGCGGCGATGATGGCGGCGACAGATTGTTCGTAAAAGAATACGCCGGTGGGCGCGGGGGACGACGCCGCACTCTCCGCCTCCGGCAGGGGAATGATGGTCTCCAGCGCCCCACCCTTGCCAAAGGCGATGACGGGTGTGCCGCAGGCCTGGGCCTCCAGGGGGGCGATGCCGAAGTCTTCCTCCGCCGCGAACACGAAGGCCCGCGCCCGTTGCAGGTGGTCGCGCAGGACCTCCGCGCCCGCAAAGCCCAGCAATTGCACATTCGGCCCCGCCTTGGCTTGGACCTTGGCGAAATCCGGCCCATCCCCGATCACCACCAGACGCTTGTCCGGCATGGCGCTGAAGGCCTCGACGATCAGATCCACTTTCTTATAAGGGACCATGCGCGAGGCGGTGACGTAGAAATCCTCTTTGTCCGCGCGCAGGGGGAAATCCGCCACATCCACCGGCGGATAGATGACGGTGGAATCTCGCCCATACACCTTGCGGATGCGCCGGGCGATATGGCGGGAAATGGCGATGAATGCGTCCACGCCGTTGCCCGTGCGGGTAT
>NZ_JAAZTY010000178.1 GCF_018854775.1 Acidithiobacillus ferriphilus
GATGGCGGCGCAGGGTTAGGCGGGCTTGCCGGTTATGGCATCTCTAAAAGCCAACAACAGGCACCGGCACCACAACAGCCCGGTTACTATGCAGCTCCGCAGGGCAGTGTACCGTGCCCCGCCGGCTATGTGTGCAGACCGACGGCACCGCAATATCAGCAGGCACCCGCCTGTCCGCCAGGATATACCTGCTACCATCGATAAACATGAAGCATGGCGGTAGCCCAAACGTCCGGCAGGCGCCCCGCTGCCACGTAACTATAGTGGCGCCTGGATGGCATTGCAGAATAAAGGAAACGCTGCTGGAATTCCGACAGGACCGGGATGGCCCATAGCAGCAGAAGTATCTGCCATACATATCGTTTGCCGACATTTTTCATTGATTGCTTGAGAATAAACGGCCAAGCATCAGCTCTACTTGAATTTTCTGGAAAGCATGGCCTAGAATGCAAAGGTCTTTCCAGACGGAGGCCATGCATCAGCATGTGCGTACGATACCATCTTCAGATTTTCAGACTGGGGGCTTTCGGCTTTGCCGCCGCAGCACTTGCGGGCTGTGCGAGTGTGCCCAGTCACATGGTCGGCACGTCAGGCGGTGGCTACGGTTCGGCGATGGTGGGCTCTGCCTATTCCACCGGGCAGGATTGCCATGCGCCAGCGCCAAACTTCCATGCTGCCTACAATCAACCTTACGAAATAAATGGATATTGGTATCATCCTATGCGTAGCGATGCGCGCTTTTCCGAAAATGGAATCGCCTCATGGTACAACCAGCAATCCTCCAGTGCTGTAACCGCCATGGGCACCGCTTTTCATGCCCGGCAAATGACAGCCGCGAGCCGAACGCTACCGCTGCCCTCCTGCGTACGCGTCACCAATCTGAAGAACGGGCGCAGCGTCGTCGTGCTGGTCGATGATCGCGGTCCCTTCGTGAGTGGTCGCATCATGGATATGTCCTATGGTGCCGCCAGCCAGTTGGGTATGCTCAACCAGGGCACAACGCCGGTACACATTCAGGTGATTCCCAGCAGTCCAATCCCCAGCACACCGCCTCCTCAAGTGCTGCCTGTGGTACAACGTACCGCGTCCAGGATGGCGCCCGTGCCAATCTTGCACACGCCGATAGCGATGCCGGCGGTACCCGCCTATTCACCGTCTTCCACTGCCAGCGCCAACCTGATGGCTGTAGTGGATGACACTTTTTCCAACGG
>NZ_JAAZTY010000179.1 GCF_018854775.1 Acidithiobacillus ferriphilus
TCCAGCGGCTTGTCGGCTTCTGCCGCCGCCATTTTGCCCAGATCCCTGGCGATCTGTCTGGCCACGATCGCGCACTGGGCATGGCCAATGCCGCCAAGCTTGGGCACGGTGATGGCGGCCGCGTCCCCCGCCGCAAAGACGTTGGGATACTTGGGGTTACGCATGGTCACGTCGGTCACCACAAAGCCCTCATTATCACTGATCGGGAGCCCCTTCATGAAGTCGTGGGGTACCCAATCCGGAAAGACGATTTTCAACTCCGCCTCGATCTTCTTGCCGCTGGCCAGTTCGACCCCCTCTTTCGTGAGACGGGTGATGTCCTTGGCTTTGTTGACGTAGTTAAAGCCCATGCCCCCGGCAATTTCCAGCAGTTTGCCGACCACTTTTTCACCGGCATCTTCGGCAATTAAGCTGGCCGGAGTGAAGACCGTGATTTTGTCCGGTCCACCCTTGCCATGCTGACCCAGCCAGGAGGCCATGGACAGCATGACCTCAACGGGCGGCCCCTCGCAGGCCGCTTCAGCACGGGGGAAAGGATGCCCGCCATACAGGGTGATGTCTTTGGTGCCATCACCCTGATGAAACCGGGCAGAACCAACGGCGATGGGGCCGCCTTTGTAGTCATTGGCCAGAAAATGGCGCAGTTTGTTGCCGTAATAAAAATCGCTGACGGTCTGACCATGTTCGGCAAAGCCTTCGATTTTGTCATAAGCCAGTCGGTTGCCGACGGCAACAATCAGGTAGTCATAGGAGATGCTATCCGGTGCGGCACCGGGCCGCTCATTGGGAACAAAGTCCACCCGCCGGGCCTCAGGATCAATGGCTTTGATTTCTGCCTGCAGGAATTGGACATGGTCCTCTTCCAGGGCGTCCGGGATGTTCATGCGTAATGTCTTGCCCGGATCACGGCCTTCAAATACTTCTGCGGGCACATTGGGAACGAAGAGCAGATAATCCTTGCGGTCGATGACGGTGATACGCACGGAATCACCACAATATTCACGAACCTTCTGGGCGGAGCCAAGGCCGGCAAAGTTACCGCCCAGGATGACGACATGAGAGTTCATTGAAGTTTCATAAGATTTCATAGATGTGTCCCTCCGATTTTTCGACATGAAAAAGTAGGAAAACTACGCATTACCACTCAATTGAGGGTAGTACAGATTGCGAAAAGTTCAACGTACTCCCCCTGCGAGATATCCATTCCGGTGCTTTTGGACGGGATATCCCCACTAAATATTTTCCTTTAGAACATCAGTTTTTTGCGCCACATGCCCTGTTCCATCATGGGCGCAAAAAACATATAATAGGGACCCTTATCCAAGTGCTGTAATACGCCGTTGTTATGTATCTGGCGCAGATCATAATCGACCATGACATAACCGAGTCCGGTATGCGCATGTGCAGGAGATTCCCATTCCATGTGAATCAGGTACTGTGCAGGTGTTTGTGCTGGAATGGGCGGCTGAGTAGGGATCTTGGATCCGTAATTGGTATTGTATTTCGGCGGGTTGGCACCCAATGTAGCTTTCAGCATTCCTTCAGGATCAAGCTGAAACGATCCGATTGCCGAGGCTCCAGTTTGTTTCAGAATCATCCAGCCGATCATGCCCGGAACCGACGCTTTCAGCCATTCGAGCGTCTTGATAACACCTTCTTCAAAGCCCTGTTCGTGCCCCTTCATAACCCAATGGTCCCCTACAGTGATAGCCCGTTGCTCCGCCAAAGCGACTTTAGGAACCGGTTGCTGCTTGGCAAAAGCATCTCCCAAGATGGTCGGCACGTCTGTTATTCCCATAATAGGCGGCAAGTCAGATTTTATTATCTCGTAATAGACTTCCCAGGGTCCTTCAATCACCATATCCAGACAGCTTCCACATAATTCGTAGATGGTATCAAAGTTGTCGTGATGCATTTCTTCGTGAGAATGTACATCTTTCCATACTGTGTATTGGTACATGGCGATTGGATTTAAGGTTTCCCGCATGTCTACGGAACCACCGCCATAGCGGCCTGCCATCGGATGAATGCCCGTTTGTATGAGTTGTTCAAAGCCCAGAAATCCCGGGTGGTTGGCCGTGGTAATACAGACCTTTGGTCCCACCTTCATCATGATTTCGTAACTTTCTGGGCGATTGAATATTTTGGCCTGATTGATCGCAATAATTGGGTTCTTGCTCATGATTTGATCTCCTCTTGACATGAAATTGTCAGAATCTACCGAAATAATCATAAATTTTACATATCAATTTGAGTGCTGTATGTGCGGCACAACACATACTTAATGTGTTGTGATGATTTATGATAAAACTTACCTACCAGATTTAACTATAGGCCTTTATGTGCTACTTTGCAAAATGCCAAGGCTGCCTGTAACAGTTTTATTGTATTTGATTGTGTATTTATATTTTTGTTTAATTCAAATTATCGTCTTAATTTTAGACATTCAGTTGCATTCTTGATGCAGTTTAATGGTTGGCATGGTATAATGGAAAAATAGACGGGGCCTTTCATCAGGGATGGGTTATCAATGACCGAACAGATAAGGAGCAGTCCAATGACGTTCAAGACCATCATGCGCCTCGGGCTTGCGCCATTGCGACCGGGGTGAGTTGTACGGTGCCGGGGGCGGCGGATGCGCGCAAGGCAGTGAAGAACAACACGATCATCCGTGATCTGGTCGGGTTTCCGATAGGGGTTGCGGTGGTCGACGGTGCGGTGTTCGCGCCGAACGACAACGGCTATTTGTACAAGCTCGATGCCAGGACCGGAAAGCTCGAATGGTCGTTCAATGCCCATAATCAGTTGATGACCACGCCGGTGGTGGCCACTGCCGGTGGCAAGCAGCTCGTGTTCATCGGTGCCGGTAACTCGGTGTTCACATACAGCCATGCCAAGAAATTCGGCGTCAATGGTGTTGCGGTGATTCGTGGGTCCGATGTTTCGGCGGTTGATGCCGTCGATGCCGCGACAGGCAAGCTCGTGTGGACCTATGGGACCAAGGGCGAGGATATGCCCACGGCAGTGTTCGACAAGGGGATGCTGCTGTTCGGCAACGGTGACGGGCATATCTATGCGCTTGATGCCGTGACCGGGGCGCTCAAGTGGAAGACCGCGATTATGTCCTTCGTCAGCATGTCGTCCGCCACGTTCGATCCGAAGAAGAATGTGATCATCATGGGTGGTACACATCCAAGCAATATCTATGCGCTCGATGCAGCGACCGGCAAGCCGTTGTGGACGGTGCATCCGAAGAACATCTTTTCGAGCAGCGGCGGGGATGGAACCTGGGCGGTCGGGGGTAATGTCACGATCGGGCAGATCGAAACCCGGACGTCTTCCCAGAAGGCGACCTCGGGTTCGGAGGAAATCGCGATCGATATCGGGACCGGCAAGATCGTGTGGTCGAAGACGCTCGGGGTCGGCAAGACGCCGCCGCGCAACAAGGATGCAGTTCCGGCGATCGTGGATGGCGTGGTCTATACCGGCAGCCCCGTGACTCACGACGAATACGCGATCGATGCCAAGACCGGCAAGATCATCTGGACTGCACCGCTCAAGGCGGGAATGAAAGCGGCCCCGACGATCGTGGGCGACGACGTGATCCAACCGACCGGCAAGGGCAAGATCTTCACGCTTGCCAAATCGAGCGGCAAGGTCACTCATGTTTATGACCAGAAGGAGGGCGGCTACGGCCCGCAAAACGGCGTTGCCGTGGGCAGCACGTATTTCATCGGTACCAATGATGGATTCATGCAGGCAATACCACTGAAGATGCTCGGCGCGTCCGAATAGGCTCGATGGCTGGCGGGGTCAGCGCGATTTTTTCGAAGTTCGGGGTTGAGACTGCGGCCTCGGGTTGGAGGGTTTGGAGAGCGGTTTGTCGAAGCGGCAGTCGTCGCCGGGTGGGAAGGTGAAGCTGTAAAGAATCTGTTGAGTGGTGTTCTTGTTGGATCAACCTGAAAGGAGAATGGACATGATCAAAGAATCAAATCTGTTGAGCCGCAGAGAAGCAATGAAGCGTGCGGTACTGGGCGCAGGGGTGGTAGCGGTGGGTGCTATGGGCGCCAGCACCAGCGCCATGGCTGCGGGGGTGAGCGGAAACCCGGGCAACCTGTTGCCCCCCGGGGCCAGTACACTGCAGGAATTGAGTAACCGGCTGGCCAAAGCGCCCCGGCGGCGCGATTTCAAAACCGTTCCCATGATACTGACCAGCCCGGACCAATGGGACAGCGAGGCGCTGAACGAGGTGCTTCACTATGCTGGCGGTCCTAAACAGGTTTGGGATAACACCGTCTTGAAAAGCCCGTGGCTCAATCTCATGCGTAATGCCATGAACTGCCAGATATGGTCTTTCAAACATGCTGATTTCTTCTGCGTGTCTGCCACCCATGGTTCCGCGCATCTTGCCTTGTATGACAATTACATCTGGAACAAGTATCTCGCCACCCTCACCAAAGGCAAATGGAAAGCGAACGCCTGGTTGAAACAGCCCCCGGCATCGGCGACCAATCCGGCTGATTTTGAAGACGCAGAGGGCGTTTTCTCCCCCCACGACAACAGCATAATCGTTCTGCAGCGTCGTGGCGCTGTATTCATGGCGTGTCATAACGAGGTATGGGAACTCACCATGGGCTTGCACAAGAAAGGGATCAACCCGTCCAAGCTCAGCCATGTGGAAATGGCTGCGGAATTTACCAACCACCTCATTCCCGGCGTGATCCTGACACCGGGCATCGTGGGTACATTGCCGGAATTGGAACTGGCTGGATTCCAGTACGCGAAATAAATGTTGCTACAAAGGGTTTGCCGACCAATGAGCAACGAGGAGTGCGCCGTGAAAGATAGTACCGTTTTTGAGAGTGGTATGGGAGAGCTGGGCCTGGGCATTGAAGGCGTACTTCGGCGAGCGGCACGTTCCCTGATCGAACAGGCCATAGAGACAGAGGTGTCCGTATTGCTGGAAGAGTGAACCGCCCCGGATTTTGAGGAGGCTCCTTTTTCCAAGAGAATGGAGCCATGATGAACAAAGCTAAAACACCCAAATATTCCCCTGAAGTTCGCGAACGCGCGGTGCGCATGGTGCAGGAACACCGCGGCGAGTATTCCTCGCCCTGGGCGGCGGTGGAGTCTATTGCTCCTAAGATCGGCTGTTCGCCCCATACCT
>NZ_JAAZTY010000018.1 GCF_018854775.1 Acidithiobacillus ferriphilus
GTTGCGCGGCACGAAGAAAGATGACGTAGAGCGTGGGCAGGTGTTGGCGAAGCCCGGTAGTATCAAGCCGCACACGCGTTTTGAAGCCGAAGTGTATGTATTGTCCAAGGAAGAGGGTGGTCGTCACACGCCGTTTTTCAATGGTTATCGTCCGCAGTTTTACTTCCGTACCACGGACGTGACGGGTGCGGTGGAATTGCCGGAAGGTGTGGAGATGGTGATGCCTGGGGACAACATTTTGTTCAAGGTAGCGCTGATTGCACCGATTGCGATGGAAGAAGGTTTGCGTTTTGCGGTGCGCGAAGGTGGACGTACCGTTGGCGCCGGCGTGGTCTCAAAGGTGGTCGAGTAAGGTTTCAAGTTGTTAGTGTTGAACGGCGGCATTGTCCGCCGTTTGCCGTCTGCAGGGCAGTAGCTCAATTGGTAGAGCAGCGGTCTCCAAAACCGCAGGTTGGGGGTTCGAGCCCCTCCTGCCCTGCCATTATTAAAAAGGTGTGGTGTTCATGTCGGAAAAAGTGAAGCTCTATTTTGCGGCAGGATTGGCTGCCCTCGGGGTGTTCGCCTATTTCCTCATTCCCATCCACCTCGGTACGTATTACCCTGGTGCTGCGCTCATTCTGGCTTTGTTGGTTGCCGCAGGCTTTTTCGCTTCCAGTAACTACGGCAAAACACTTCTGACTTTTTTTCGGGAGGCTTATGTCGAATTGCTGAAGGTGGTTTGGCCGACGCGTCCCGAGGTCTTACGTAGTACAGCCATCATCATTGGTTTGATCGCTGTAATCGCGATCTTCCTGTGGCTGGTGGATTTGGCACTCCTTGGGGTGGTGCGGCTGCTACTCGGAGGAGTCGCGTAAATGTCTATGCGTTGGTATGTAGTTCATGCGTTCTCGGGCTTCGAGAGAAAAGTGCAGGCAGAGATCCGCGAGCGTGCCAATCGGGAAGGGCTTGCCGATAAATTTGGCGAGATCCTCGTTCCTATTGAGGAAGTGGTGGAAATGCGAAATGGCCAAAAGACCAACTCGCAACGGATGTTCTACCCTGGCTATGTCCTGGTACAGATGGAAATGGACGATGTCAGTTGGCACCTTGTCAAAAGTACGCCGCGGGTCACCGGGTTTGTCGGTGGCTCTGTGGGCCGTCCACATCCGCTGAGCGACGCGGAGACCGACGCCATCATGGACCGTATCAAGGAAGGCGTTGAGAAGCCGCGTCCGAAGTTCAGCTTTGATGCCGGTGAGCAGGTGCGCGTTGTAGATGGCCCGTTCAAGGATTTTAACGGTGTCGTCGAAGAAGTGAACTTCGAAAAAAGCAAGCTGCGGGTTTCGGTGACCATTTTTGGCCGCTCTACGCCGGTGGAATTGGATTTTGGTCAGGTTGAAAAGGCCTGATTGTTTTCAACAGAGGGAGCCTGACGGCGTTTGCACCTCGCAGGAGTTAAGTAAATGGCAAAGAAAATAACCGGATATATTAAGCTGCAGGTGAAGGCCACGCAAGCTAATCCGAGCCCGCCTATTGGCCCGGCCTTGGGGCAGCGCGGATTAAACATCATGGAATTCTGTAAAGCGTTCAATGCCCAGACACAGGGTATTGAACCGGGTTTGCCATTGCCGGTGGTTATCACCGTTTTCGCGGACAAAAGTTTCACTTTTGAAGTGAAGACGCCACCGGCAGCCGTATTGTTGATGAAGGCGGCCGGGCTGAAGAAGGGCAGTGGTCGCCCCAATACGGTAAAAGTAGGTCATGTGACCGAAGCGCAGGTCGAAGAAATCGCCAAAACAAAAATGCCTGATCTCAACACGCAGGATATTGAATCAGCAAAGCGCAGCGTGCGTGGTACCGCCCGTAGTATGGGCCTGACGGTGGAGGGCTGAAACATGGCGACGAAATCTAAGCGTACACTTGCTATCAAGGCGATGGTGGATCGGAACAACCGTTACGCGATTGAGGAAGCCCTCGAACTTGCTAAGAAAATGGCCACGGCAAAATTCGATGAGTCGGTAGATGTGGCCGTGGGTCTGGGTATTGATCCGCGCAAATCGGATCAGGTGGTACGTGGCGCGGTAGTGCTTCCCAATGGTACCGGAAAGCACATGCGGGTGGCCGTCTTCGCGACAGGCGATAAAGCGACCGAAGCGCGCGAAGCCGGTGCCGACATCGTCGGCATGGAAGATCTCGCGGAGCAGGTGAAGGCCGGACATATGGACTTTGATGTGGTGATTGCTACACCCGATGCCATGCGTGTGGTGGGCACACTGGGCCCAGTGCTGGGTCCCCGTGGTTTGATGCCGAACCCTAAAGTGGGGACGGTGACTACAGATATACGTACGGCCGTAATCAATGCCAAGGGTGGGCAGGTGCGTTATCGTGCCGACAAGGGTGGTATTGTGCATAGCACGATCGGCAAGTCTTCCTTCGAGGTGAAGGCATTGCATGAAAATCTGTTGGCGCTGATCGACAGTCTGCGTAAAGCCAAGCCGACCACCAGTAAAGGTATATATATCCGTAAAGTGAGTATCTCCCCGACCATGGGTCCTGGTGTCGCCGTGGATCTCGGCGGCCTCGGTTAAAGATTTCCGTCTCTGGGCGGGAAGGTCGGCGTAAGCCGGCGTACGAAGACCGCAGGGGGCGTAAGCCTTAATGATTTTCCCTGCGTAGGCGACGGCGTGCCAAACCTTTTGGCCGCCTCGGTTTAGATAGGAGGTGACATTCACGTGAGTCTTAAACTCGCAGAAAAGGAACAAGTCGTCACCGCTTTGCAAGCCAAACTCATTGGGGCGCAAGCCGCAGTGGTGGCGGAATATCGCGGTTTGACGGTGGCACAAATGACGGTTTTCCGGGCAGAAGCACAAAAGCAGTCGGTGCATGTGCAGGTTGTGAAAAACACGCTGTTGAAGCGTGCCCTCGCGGGAACATCCTTCACGGTGATGGACCCCTTGTTAAAGGGTCCTTTGGTGTTTGCGGCGGCGGAGGACCCTGTTGCCCTTGCCAAGCTCTTCACCGACCATGCAAAGCGTTTCGACAAGCTGGTTATTACCGGTGGCGTGCTTAGTGGCAAGCAAATCGATGCGGCGGCAATAACGCAGTTGAGCAAAATGCCTTCGCGTGAGGAGTTGCTGGCCAGATTGCTCGGCACCATGCTGGCACCGGTTTCCGGCCTTGTCCGCACCCTTAACGAGGTCCCGAGCCGTTTTGTTCGGACCTTGGCGGCAGTCCGCGATCAACGCGCTGCCTAATTCACTATTGAACTGAAGGAGTTGGTAAAATGGCATTGTCCAAAGTAGAAATTTTAGACGCTATTGCTGGTATGACCGTACTGGAGCTGTCTGAGCTTATCAAAGAAATGGAAGAGAAGTTTGGCGTGTCTGCGGCGGCTGTCGCGGTTGCGGCACCCGCTGGTGGCGCGGCGGGTGGCGAGGGTGCGGCGGCTGTAGAAGAGCAGACCGAATTTGACGTTATCCTGACCGCTGCCGGTGCCAACAAGGTCAACACCATCAAGGTGGTGCGGGCCATTACTGGTCTTGGCCTGAAGGAAGCGAAGGACCTGGTCGACGGTGCGCCGAAGCCAGTGAAGGAAGGCGTAGCTAAGGCTGAAGCCGAAAGCGTCAAAGCGCAGCTCGTCGAGGCCGGTGCCGAGGCGGAGATCAAATAATCTGTAGTAAATAGGGTAAACTTATCGGCTGGCGGCGTAAAGCGCTGCCAGCCCCCCATTGTTTGCGGAAAGCAGCTTTAACCGCTTGCCCCTGAACCATGCAGTCGTCGCGCGGAGCATCCATGGCCTACTCTTTTACTGAAAAGAAACGGATTCGTAAAGACTTTGGCAAAAGCCAGAGCATTCTTGCTGTGCCATATCTGCTGGCTACGCAGATGGATTCCTACCGGGAGTTTCTCCAGGAGTCTGTGTCCCCGGCAGCGCGAAAAGCAACGGGTTTGGAAGCTGTTTTCCGCTCGATTTTTCCGATGGAGAGCTATTCTGGCAATGCCACGCTGGATTATGTTTCATACCGTCTCGAAAAACCGGTGTTCGATGTGGTTGAGTGCCGTCAGCGTGGACTGACGTATTGTGCCGGATTGCGTGTGCGTCTGCGCTTGGCGGTGATGGAAAAAGACGACGCCACGGGGGCCAAGCGCGTTAAGGACGTGAAGGAGCAAGACGTCTACATGGGCGAACTGCCGCTGATGACTGAGCACGGTTCTTTCGTGATCAACGGCACCGAGCGTATTATCGTTTCGCAGTTGCATCGTTCGCCGGGCGTTTTCTTCGATCATGATCGCGGTAAGACCCATTCTTCGGGAAAGCTTCTTTTTAACGCGCGCATCATCCCTTACCGGGGCTCGTGGTTAGACTTCGAATTTGATCCCAAGGATCACGTCTATGCGCGTATCGATCGCCGTCGCAAATTGCCGGCAACGACCCTTCTGCGCGCGTTAAACTACAGCACTCAAGACATTCTTGAGATGTTTTTTGATACAGAGACTTTCCGTATCATTGACGGTGATCTGCGATATGTCTTAATCCCCCAGCGGTTGCAGGGTGAAATGGCGACTTTTGATATCGCCAATCCGCAGACCGGTGAAGTATTGGTGCAGACGGGCAAACGAATTACTGCACGTCAAACGAAAGCGCTCGCCGAGGTTCCAGGCATGCACGAGATCCCCGTGCCGGATGCCTTCCTTCTGGGTAAGGTTGCCGCCAGGGATGTCGTGCACCCAGAAACCGGCGAAGTGCTTGTGCAGGCTAATGAGCCAATAAGTGGTGAGGTCCTGGATCTTCTGCGTCAAGGGCCATCGCTTACGCTACACACCTTATATATCAATGAACTGGATCGTGGGCCTTACATTTCTGAAACGTTGCGCGTCGATACGTCGCGTGATGCCCACGAGGCGCAGATGGAAATCTATCGCCTGATGCGTCCGGGTGAACCACCGACGAAGGACGCGGCCCAGAACCTCTTCCAGGGACTTTTCTTCAGCCCGGATCGCTATGATCTGTCTGCTGTAGGCCGCATGAAGTTCAATCGCAGGGTGAATCGCGACGAGATTACTGGTCCTGGCGTACTCAATAACGAGGATATTGTCGCGGTGCTCAAGGTGCTGATTGCCCTGCGTAACGGTGTCGGCGAGATTGATGACATCGACCATCTTGGTAACCGGCGAGTGCGCTCAGTCGGCGAATTGATGGAGAACCAGTTCCGCCTCGGTCTGGTACGCGTCGAGAGAGCCGTGAAGGATCGTCTCGCGCTAGCCGAGAGCGAGGGCCTCACCCCCCAGGATCTCATTAACGCCAAGCCCATTGCGGCGGTGGTCAATGAGTTCTTCGGCTCCAGCCAGCTTTCCCAGTTTATGGATCAGACCAATCCACTTTCGGAGGTCACCCATAAACGTCGGGTTTCCGCACTGGGGCCGGGTGGCTTGACCCGTGAGCGGGCGGGTTTCGAGGTGCGTGACGTACATCCGACACATTACGGACGTATCTGTCCGATTGAAACGCCAGAAGGTCCGAATATTGGTTTGATCAATAGCTTATCCTGCTATGCACGCACTAATTCCTATGGTTTTCTTGAAACGCCTTATCGACGCGTTGTCGATTGCCGTGCGACCGATGAGATCGAATACCTGTCGGCTATTGAAGAGGGTAATTATATGATTGCCCAGGCGAACTCCGCGGTGGACGAAAATGGTGTGCTGACCGACGAACTCGTCTCTTGCCGACACAAGAATGAATTCACCCTGGCGAATCCCGACCAAGTTCAGTTCATGGATGTTTCGCCGCGACAAATCGTCTCGGTGGCGGCCAGTATGATCCCCTTCCTGGAGCATGATGACGCCAACCGCGCCTTGATGGGTTCTAATATGCAACGCCAGGCGGTGCCGACGGTGCGCTCTGACGCGCCGATGGTGGGCACGGGCATGGAGCGGGTGGTCGCCATCGATTCTGGTGCGGCGGTTGTCGCGCGGCGTGGCGGTGTGGTGGATATCGTCGATGGTGCCCGTATCGTCATTCGCGTCAATGATGAGGAAACCTTGCCGGAAGAGCCCGGTGTGGACATTTACAACCTCGTGAAGTACGCACGTTCGAACCAAAACACGACACTGAATCAGCGCCCCGTGGTCAAGGTGGGTGATTTGGTCAGTTGCGGCGATGTGCTAGCCGATGGGCCGAGTACGGAGATGGGTGAACTGGCTCTTGGTCAAAATATTCTAGTGGCCTTTATGCCCTGGAACGGCTACAACTTTGAGGACTCGATCTTGATCTCGGAGCGGGTGGTGGCTGAAGACCGCTATACCACCATTCATATCGAGGAGTTCTCGGTCTTCGCGCGTGACACCAAACTGGGACCGGAGGATATTACCCGGGATATTCCCAACGTCGCGGAGGGCGCCTTGCGCCACCTCGATGAGTCCGGCATCGTGATTATCGGTGCGGAATTGGCGCCGGGTGACATTCTCGTCGGCAAGGTCACGCCCAAGGGGGAGACCCAGTTGACGCCGGAAGAGAAACTCCTGCGAGCGATCTTCGGTGAAAAGGCCTCCGACGTGAAAGATAACTCCATGCGGATGCCGGCCGGTATGTATGGCACGGTGATCGACGTGCAGGTCTTTACCCGCGACGGTATCGAGAAGGATAGCCGCGCCAAGTCCATTGAGGAGCACGAGCTCGCACGGATTCGTAAGGATCTGAACGATCAGTATCGTATCGTTGAGGAAGACAGTTATCAGCGTATCGAGCGTCAGCTTATTGGTAAGGTTGCTGAGGGTGGCCCCAACGGCCTTGTGGCCGGAAACAAAGTGACAAAGGCCTATCTGAAGGATTTGCCGCGCAGCAAGTGGTTTGAGATCCGTTTGCGCACGGAAGAAAGCAACGAGTCCCTGGAGCAGATCCGTGCCCAGCTCGAAGACCAGCGCCAACGTCTCGACGCGGTACTCGAAGAAAAGCGGCGCAAGCTGACGCAAGGGGATGATCTGAGTCCAGGTGTTCTGAAGATGGTTAAAGTGCATGTGGCCATCAAAAGACACTTGCAGCCCGGCGATAAGATGGCCGGACGCCACGGCAACAAAGGTGTGGTATCGAAGATCGTTCCCGTAGAAGATATGCCTTATCTTGCCGACGGTACGCCGGTAGATATTGTGCTCAATCCGCTGGGCGTGCCGTCACGAATGAACGTGGGACAGATTCTCGAAACCCACTTGGGGTGGGCGGCTAAGGGTCTGGGTAAGAAAATCGGCGGGATGCTGGATAGTGAGGTCGCCATGTCAGAAATGCGCGCCTTTCTCGCGGAGATCTATAATCGTTCTGGTAAAAAAGAGGATCTCGACAGTCTGACTGATCAGGAAATACGCGAGCTCGCCATGAATCTTCGCGGTGGTGTGCCCATGGCGACCCCGGTCTTTGATGGCGCTTCTGAAGAAGAGATCCGCGATATGCTGGAGTTGGCGGATTTGCCGCGCAGCGGTCAGGTCACGCTGTATGATGGGCGGACCGGTGATGCCTTTGACCGCCCGGTAACGGTGGGCTATCTCTACATGCTCAAGCTCCATCACCTGGTGGATGACAAGATGCATGCCCGTTCCACCGGACCTTACAGTCTGGTCACCCAGCAACCCTTAGGCGGCAAGGCCCAGTTTGGTGGCCAGCGCTTCGGTGAAATGGAGGTGTGGGCGTTGGAGGCCTATGGTGCGGCTTACACCCTGCAGGAAATGCTCACCGTGAAGTCGGACGACGTAAGCGGGCGCAGCAAAATGTATGAATCCATCGTCAAGGGTGATTTCCGCATGGATGCCGGAATGCCGGAGTCTTTCAATGTGCTGTTGAAAGAACTGCGTTCTTTGGGTATCGATATTGAATTGGAACAATCCAAATAAATTTCCGCCCGCGGCGGGCAAGGGTGAATGCCTTGAAAGACTTATTAAAGCTCTTCAAACAAAACGATCAGCAAGAAGAATTCGATGCGATTCGAATCGGTATCGCGTCCCCTGACAAGGTGCGGTCATGGTCTTTTGGCGAAGTAAAAAAGCCGGAAACGATCAATTACCGGACCTTCAAGCCGGAGCGCGAGGGGCTGTTCTGTGCCAAAATTTTTGGGCCGATCAAAGACTACGAGTGCCTCTGTGGTAAGTACAAGCGTCTTAAGCACCGCGGCGTAGTCTGTGAAAAGTGTGGCGTTGAGGTGACTCAGGCGCGAGTCCGGCGTGAGCGGATGGGACATATTGAACTTGCCAGCCCCGTCGCGCATATCTGGTTTCTCAAGTCTCTGCCGAGCCGCATGGGCATGATTCTCGATATGCCCCTGCGCGATATCGAACGGGTCCTTTATTTTGAGGCGTATGTGGTGGTTGATCCGGGTGTGACTGCCCTTGAGCGCGGAAACATCCTCACCGAAGACCAGTATTTGGACGCTTTAGAAGAACACGGTGACGAATTTACGGCCAAAATGGGTGCCGAAGGTATCCGCGACTTGCTGCGCGGTATTCCGCTGACTCAAGAAATTGAACGGATCCGCAATGAGCTGCGGGAGAGCAATTCCGATACAAAAACCAAGAAGTTTAGCAAGCGCCTCAAGATTCTGGAAGGCTTTGAGCAGTCCGGCAATCGTCCCGAGTGGATGATCTTGGAAGTGCTCCCTGTTCTGCCACCGGATCTGCGCCCGCTGGTACCGCTGGATGGCGGGCGCTTCGCGACCTCCGATCTCAATGATCTCTATCGGCGCGTCATTAACCGCAACAACCGATTGAAGCGCCTGCTAGAGCTGAAGGCACCGGACATCATTGTCCGTAACGAAAAGCGTATGTTGCAGGAAGCGGTGGATGCGCTTCTGGATAACGGGCGTCGCGGGCGCGCCATTTCCGGCCCCAACAAGCGTCCGCTCAAGTCGCTGGCGGACATGATCAAAGGTAAGCAGGGTCGTTTTCGCCAGAATCTGCTCGGCAAGCGGGTGGATTATTCCGGCCGGTCCGTTATCGTCGTCGGACCCGAGCTGCGTTTGCATCAGTGCGGATTGCCGAAGAAAATGGCCCTGGAGCTGTTCAAGCCCTTCATCTTTAACAAGTTGGAGGAACGTGGCCTGGCGACCACAATCAAGGCCGCCAAGCGCCTGGTTGAGCAGGAAAAGCCGGAGGTCTGGGACATCCTTGAAGAGGTGATCCGCGAACATCCGGTGATGCTCAACCGCGCACCCACCTTGCACCGTCTTGGTATACAGGCTTTTGAGCCGATACTGATCGAAGGTAAGGCTATTCAGTTGCATCCGCTGGTGTGCGCCGCGTATAACGCCGATTTCGATGGCGATCAGATGGCAGTGCATGTCCCGCTTTCGCTGGAGGCACAACTGGAAGCGCGGACATTGATGATGTCCACCAACAATATTCTGAGCCCGGCCAACGGGGAACCGGTAATTGTGCCGTCTCAGGACATTGTACTCGGACTTTACTACGTCAGTCAGGAGCGTGCGGACGCGAAGGGTGCTGGTGGTGTTTTCGCGGATACGGCGGAAGTGCGGCGTGCTTACGAGACCGGCAACCTGGGGCTGCACGCTCGAATCACCGTCCGCTTTCGCGGGGAGCGTATGGACACCACGGCAGGACGCGCCCTGCTTGGAGATATTCTTCCCGAAGGCCTCCCCTTTAGTGTGATCAACCGGGTGCTGAAGAAAAAGGTGATCGGTGAACTGATCAATATCTGTTACCGCCGCCTGGGTGTTAAAGACACCGTTATTTTTGCCGACCAGTTGATGTATACAGGCTTTCGCATGGCCACGCGTGCGGGCATTTCCTTCGGTGCGGGAGACATGGTGACCCCCCCGGAAAAGGAAGGCATCCTGGCGCGCTCCGAGGATGAGGTTAAAGCCATTCAGGATCAATATACCTCGGGTCTGGTGACCGAGGGCGAACGCTATAACAAGGTCGTCGATATCTGGTCGCGCGCTACGGATGAAGTCGCCAAGGCCATGATGGACCGGGTCAGCAAAGATACGGTGTCCTTGCCCGATGGCGGATCGGTCCAGCAGGATTCGTTCAACTCTATATTTATGATGGCCGATTCCGGGGCGCGTGGTTCTGCGGCACAGATCCGTCAGCTCGCCGGTATGCGCGGCCTGATGGCAAAGCCTGACGGCTCAATTATTGAAACCCCCATTACCGCGAATTTCCGTGAAGGTCTCAACGTTCTGCAGTACTTCATCTCCACCCACGGTGCCCGTAAGGGTCTTGCCGACACTGCGCTAAAAACGGCGAACTCCGGATATTTAACGCGGCGTCTGGTGGATGTGACCCAGGATCTGGTCGTGGTTGAGACCGATTGTGGTTCGGAGGAAGGTCTGCCCATGACCTCTCTCGTGGAGGGCGGTGAGGTCATCGAACCACTGCGCGACCGCGTACTGGGTCGCGTAGTGGCGGAAGACGTGGTTCACCCCAACACCGGTGAGGTCGTCATTGCCCGCAATACCCTGCTCATGGAGCAGCACTTGGGTCAATTGGACGAGTTGGGTGTAGATGCCCTGAAGGTGCGTTCGCCGCTGACCTGTCGTTCACGGCATGGTGTCTGTGCGCTGTGTTACGGACGTGATCTGGCGCGCGGCCATCTGGTCAATGCGGGCGAAGCGGTCGGCGTTATTGCTGCCCAGTCCATTGGCGAACCAGGTACCCAGTTGACTATGCGCACCTTTCACATTGGTGGTGCGGCCAGTCGGTCTGCGGCGCAGAGCAGCATCGATATCAAGCAGGGCGGGGTGTTCCGTTACCAGCCCAACCTTCGGCTGGTCACCCACTCCAGTGGGCGGCATGTGGTCGTCGGACGGAATGGTGAGGTGACGGTCACCGATGAACAGGGGCGTGAAAAGGAGCGTTACAAAGTACCTTACGGCGCGACCATTCTGGTGGATGACAATGCACCGGTTACGGCAGGTCGGCGGGTGGCGGAGTGGGATCCGCATACGCGGCCTATTGTCAGCGAAGTCGGTGGTCGAATTTCTTTGAAGGATGCGGTGGAGGGCACGAGCGTGGCCATTCAAACCGACGAAATCACGGGACTGTCGACGCTTGTCGTCATCGATGCTAAACAACGCCCATTGCAGGGCCGCGATTTGCGACCGGTAATCAGTTTGCTGGATGAGGATGGCCAGGATCTGAAATTGCCGGGCACTGATTTGCCTGCACGTTATTTCCTGCCGGCAAAGGCGATTATCGCGGTGCATGAGGGTATGGAAATTCATCCTGGTGACATTCTGGCACGTCTGCCGGTGGGTACCACCAAGACGCGCGACATTACCGGCGGTCTGCCCCGTGTGGCTGAACTCTTTGAGGCACGACGTCCCAAGGACTTCGCTGTCATCGCGGAGCACGAGGGCATCATTGGCTTCGGCAAAGACACCAAAGGTAAGCAGCGACTGATCATCACCGACGAGAATGGGGACCAGCACGAGTATCTTATTCCTAAAGGTCGCCACGTGACGGTCTACGAAGGCGAGCGGGTTAGTCCCGGTGAGCAGCTTGTAGAGGGGCAGCCGGTTCCGCATGATATTTTGCGCGTATTGGGTGTGCAGGCTTTGGCCAATTACATCGTCGATGAAGTGCAGGATGTATACCGTCTGCAGGGCGTGCGTATCAATGATAAGCATATCGAGGTGATCCTGCGCCAAATGCTTCGCAGGGTCGAGGTGACATTTAGTGGGGATAGCTCCCTTATTCCCGGCGACCAGGTGGACCGGGCGCGGGTTGAAGATGAAAATATCAAGCTTGAAGCCCTTGGCAAAGAACTGGCGCGCTTCACCCCGATGCTGTTGGGTATCACCAAGGCAAGTCTGTCCACGGAATCCTTCATCTCGGCGGCGAGTTTCCAGGAAACCACTCGCGTACTCACCGAGGCTGCCGTATCAGGCAAGGTGGATGACTTGCGAGGTCTAAAGGAAAACGTCATTGTTGGACGACTGATCCCCGCAGGGACGGGTCTCGCTTATCATGAGCATCGTCGGCGACTGAATCGCGGGGAGCCTGTCCATTCCGTGGAGAAGGCGGTGCGGAGTGATCTCTCCGTATCGGTAACCGAAACTCAGTAATTGGTTATGTGACTAAGACTTGCCTTGACAGTCAAGACAAGTCTAACTAGAATGCGCCCTCTCATCGATGAGGGCGGGCTGCCATCATCGTACTCTGGAGATTGTAAATGCCCACATTAAATCAGCTCGTGCGTAAGCCACGTAAGCGGCCTGTCGCCAAAAGCAAGGTTCCTGCCTTGGACGCTAACCCGCAGAAGCGAGGGGTGTGTACCCGTGTCTACACGACAACCCCTAAAAAGCCCAACTCAGCGTTGCGTAAGGTCGCCCGTGTGCGTCTCACGAATGGTTTTGAGGTCAGTAGTTATATTCCGGGTGAGGGTCACAACCTGCAAGAGCACTCGGTGGTGCTGATTCGCGGTGGTCGCGTAAAGGATCTTCCCGGTGTGCGCTATCACATCGTGCGTGGCACCCTGGATACGGCTGGCGTTAAAAACCGTAAGCAGTCGCGTTCCAAGTATGGCGCCAAGCGTCCCAAGTAAGCATTAATTGTAAGGAGTTGTTGCGCCATGCCAAGACGTCGTGAAGTACCCAAGCGGATTGTCCTGCCGGATCCCAAATACAAAGAAGAAGTGATTGCCAAGTTCGCTAACGTAATGATGCGCGATGGCAAAAAGAGCACCGCTGAAAAAATCGTTTACGGCGCCCTGGAAATGGTGGCGGAGCGCAGCAAAAGCGACGCCCTCGAAATTTTTCGTAAGGCGATTGATAACGTGCGGCCCGTGGTGGAAGTGAAAAGCCGCCGCGTCGGTGGCGCCACCTATCAGGTGCCCGTGGAAATCCGTTCGGATCGACGGATGGCGCTGGCCATGCGCTGGCTGCGCGACTCGGCGCGTAAGCGTAACGAAAAGTCCATGGGCAATCGCCTCGCGGCGGAAATTCTCGAAGCGGCCGAAAATCGCGGTAATGCGGTTCGCAAGCGCGAGGAGACCCACCGTATGGCTGAAGCCAATAAGGCCTTTGCACATTTCCGCTGGTAACTGGTTGCACCTTACGCACAAGGACTGAAACGTGGCTCGCACAACCCCCATCGAACGTTATCGCAATATCGGTATCATGGCGCACATTGATGCCGGCAAAACGACAACCACTGAACGCATTTTATTCTACACCGGCGTCTCTCATAAGATTGGCGAAGTGCATGAAGGTACTGCGGTCATGGACTGGATGGCCCAGGAGCAGGAGCGCGGTATCACCATTACCTCCGCGGCGACCACCTGCTTCTGGAAGGGTATGGATGGGCAGCGCGCCGAGCACCGGATCAATATTATTGATACGCCAGGCCACGTCGATTTCACCATTGAAGTGGAGCGGTCACTGCGTGTGCTGGACGGCGCCATGGCCGTGTTTTGCGCGGTAGGTGGTGTGCAGCCCCAGTCTGAAACGGTATGGCGACAGGCCAACAAATATGGCGTCCCCCGTATTGCCTTCGTGAACAAGATGGATCGCCAGGGCGCGAACTTCAAGCGGGTTGTTGAGCAGGTCGCGACCAAGTTGCGGGGTAATCCGATTCCGATTCAACTACCCATTGGCGAAGAGGATCGCTTCAGCGGCGTCATCGATCTGATGAAGATGAAGTCCATCAACTGGGATGACGCGTTGCAGGGCACCCGGTTTACGGAAGAAGAGATTCCCGCCGCTTTGCAAGCGGATGCCGAGACCGCGCGTCACTTCATGGTAGAGGCCATCGCGGACGCCGATGAAGACGTGATGATGAAATACCTCGAAGGTGAGGAAATCAGTATTGCGGAATTGAAGGCGGCCTTGCGCAGGGCGACGATTGCCGGTGCCGTGGTGCCTGTGTTGTGTGGAAGCGCCTTTAAGAACAAAGGGGTGCAGGCAGCGTTGGATGCCGTGCTGGACTACCTGCCGTCGCCAGTCGATATCAAGCCGGTGGAAGGCACGCATCCTGATAGCGGGGTGGAAATCGTCCGCGCTGCAGATGATAGCGAGCCTTTCTCGGCCTTGGCGTTCAAAATCGCGACGGATCCCTTTGTCGGGCAGCTCACTTTCTTCCGGGTTTATTCGGGGGTGCTCACTGCGGGTTCCACGGTGCTCAATCCAGGCCGCGATCAGAAAGAACGTATTGGCCGCGTGCTACAGATGCATGCCAACGAGCGCCATGAAATCAAGGAAGTGTTCGCGGGAGATATTGCCGCCGCCGTCGGGCTGAAAACCGCCTACACCGGAGATACACTCTGTGACTTAAGTAAGCCGATTGCCTTGGAGCAGATGGAATTCCCCGAACCGGTGATTCATGTTGCGGTCGAGCCAAAAACCAAGGCAGATCAAGAAAAGATGGGCGTCGCCCTGGGCAAGCTTGCTCAGGAAGACCCGTCGTTTCGGGTGCGTACCGATCAAGAGTCCGGGCAGACCATCATTTCCGGTATGGGAGAATTGCACCTGGAGATCATTGTCGACCGCATGAAGCGCGAATTCGGCGTTGAGGCGACCGTCGGTGCTCCGCAGGTGGCGTACCGCGAGACGATTCGCAAAATGGTTGAGTCAGAAGGCAAGTTTGTCCGTCAGTCAGGTGGACGCGGTCAATACGGACACGTATGGTTGCGTCTTGAGCCCCTTGAGCCAGGAAGCGGTTTTGTCTTTGAGAACGGGGTGGTCGGCGGTACCGTACCCAAAGAGTTCATCAACCCAACCGAAAAGGGTATTGAAGAAGCGCTGGAAAATGGTATCATCGCTGGCTTCCCTGTGGTGGACGTTAAAGTCACCCTTTTTGACGGTTCTTACCATGATGTCGACTCTTCCGAGGCGGCATTCAAAATCGCAGGGTCGATGGGTTTCAAAGCGGGCGCGGCGAAGGCCAACCCGGTATTGCTGGAACCCATTTTTGCCGTAGAGGTGGTAACTCCGGAAGAATACATGGGTGACATCATCGGTGACATCAATAGCCGCCGCGGTATGATGCAAGGTATGGAAGACGAGGCGGGTGCAAAGATGATCCGCTGCGAAGTGCCTCTGGCGGAAATGTTCGGGTATGCGACGACCGTGCGTTCACTTTCCCAGGGCCGGGCTACCTATACCATGCAGTTTGAGAAGTACATGGAAGTCCCCGGTCATGTGGCCGAGGCCATTGTCAAGAAAAGTCAGCGCTAGTCGTAACGGGAGAGTTCAAGATGTCCAAAGGGAAGTTTGAGCGGACGAAGCCGCATGTGAACGTGGGAACGATTGGTCACGTGGACCATGGCAAGACCACATTGACGGCGGCGCTGACGAAGGTGTTGTCGGCGAAGTTTGGTGGTGAGGTTCGCGCTTATGATCAGATTGACAATGCGCCGGAAGAGCGGGCACGAGGGATCACGATTGCGACCTCGCACGTGGAGTACGAG
>NZ_JAAZTY010000180.1 GCF_018854775.1 Acidithiobacillus ferriphilus
CCCCGCCACTTTCAAGACGCTCATGAAGCAGGCGGAGCGTTCCCGTGCCAGATTTCAGGCCGTTATCGGCGCGGGGCAACTCGCCGGTGAGACGCTGATCCTTAAGGAACAGGCGGGAGAGGGCCGTTGGCAGGGCGATCTTGACGCTTTGCATGAAGGACTGCGTAGTCTTGGCGTTGATTTCCCGCAGCCTGCACCCCATACTGTGCGCAATTTTGCTACAGTCAGAACCTTATCGTGACCGGTCCAGAACTCTCCGAATTCCTTTATCGCCACCGGATCTCTCTTGTTGCGGGTACCATTATTATCTTGCTCGCGGCACTGGGGTTTTTTGGCTACGAAAAATACCAGCGTAATCAAGTGCAGCGGGCTGCCGTACTGTATAACGAACTGGTGGGTGCCAGCGTCGCCGGGCAGGTCAGTACGGCACGCGCCAGTGCGGACACCCTGGTGCATCAATATGGGCACACGCCCTACGCCATTTTCGCCCACTTTTTTTTGGCGCGTATGGACAGTGAAAGCAATCAGATGCCCGCGGCGGAAACAGATCTGAATACCATCATCCAGAGCAGAAGCGTCCCAAGGGGCCTGAAGAGTATGGCGAAGCTCAGTCTGGCCCGGCTTTATCTGAAGCAGAAACAGGCACAAAAAGCGCTGGACTTACTGAAGGCGACGGACGTGGCCTTCGCCGCCCTGCAGGATGAAATCCAGGGGGATGCCTATGTGGAACTCCATCAAAACGGTAAAGCCATGCAGGCCTATCGGTCGGCTATCGTCGCGCTTCCAGCCGCTGATCCTTATCGCAGTTACCTGCAGATGAAGATGGCTAACATTGGAGTGGCACCATGACCTTGCGAATTTCTCTTTCATCCTTCCGACGCCCTGTGGCGCTGGGTTTTTTGGCGATCTTGCTGAACGGCTGTGGCATCACGTCCTGGTTCCATTCCACCCCATCCCCCAAGGCACCTCCGCCCATCACCAAGGGGCAGGATAAGGTATCTTTTTCCACCGAATGGCAGTCCCGTCTGTATGGTATATGGCAAGTTGATCCGTATCAGGGAACGCTGGTCGCGCATGGCCAAGGACAGGTGGTGGTCGCCGATGCTTCTGGTCATCTGGTCAGCATGACGGATAGCGGTCACCAGATGTGGATGCGTAGCCTGGATGGCAGAACGGCGCGTGGCCCGACGCTGGCAGGCGGCGTGGTTTATGCGGGTACCGATGCGGGAAAAGTGTATGCGTTGACCGCCAAAGACGGGCACAAGCTCTGGGCTGTACAGCTGAGTTCCGAGGTGCTCACGCCGGTGGTCGCCGTGGACGGACATCTTTTGGTGCAGACGGCGGATGGTCACCTTTGGGCACTCGATCCTAAAGATGGCAAGGTGCAATGGACATTCTCCATGAATGAGCCGTCCCTCATCCTGCGCACCGTGGCTACGCCTACGGTGCATGACGGCGTGGTATATGCCGGTTTTGCCGATGGAACGGTGGTGGCGCTGAGTTTGTCGTCCGGTGCGGAGCTCTGGCGGGAGCAGGTCGCCATACCGCATGGCAGTAATGAATTGGCTCGCATGGTAGATGTGGCCGCGCGCCCGGTGATCGCGAAGGATCAGGTCATCGCCGCTGCCTATCAGGGGAATCTGGCCGCTTATGCGTTACAAGGCGGTACCCAGAACTGGAGTGTGCCGATGTCCGTCTACCAGACCCCCGTACTGGACGATGGCCATCTCTTCGTCGCCGATGCCGACGGGCGGATATCCTCCGTAGACCTCAACTCCGGCGATGTGCTTTGGCGCAATGACCGCCTGAGTGGGCACTATATAACCGGTTTTGGCCTGTGTGGCAGTGACTTGCTGGCGACGGATAATGCCGGATATCTCTATGTCGTTGATCCGCAGACGGGACACCGGGTCGGCCAGACGCGACTGTCCGACAGCGGTATTCAGAGTACGCCTGTCTGCCTGGGAAATGGCCAGATTCTTGCCTTCAGTGATGCGGGCACATTGTATCGAATCAAGCTGGCCAAGCGCTAAGGCTCCATTCATGACCGCGATTATCGCCCTGGTAGGGCGCCCCAATGTAGGTAAATCCACCTTTTTCAATCGCCTGACGCGTACCCGTGAGGCGTTGGTGGCGGATTTCCCAGGGCTCACCCGTGATCGCCATTATGGTACGGCGCAGTTCGAAGGGCGCCGGTATCTGGTGGTGGATACCGGCGGTTTCGAACCGGAGGAACGGGGAGGTCTGCTGGCGGCTATGGCGGTACAGACGCGCCTCGCTATCACCGAGGCCGATGCGATTTGCTTTCTGGTGGATGCCAAGGAAGGGCTTTCCGCCCAAGATGCAGAAATTGCCGAGGAACTGCGCCGCAGTGGCAAACCCATCTATCTGGTCGTGAACAAGATGGATGCGAAGGGCGCGGTGAGCGAGTTGCCTGAATTTCATCGTCTAGGCTTGGGTATGCCCTACACCATTTCTGCAGCCCATGGGCACGGCGTTGAACCGCTGCTGGAGGCGATTTTTTCGGACTTGCCCAGCCCTGAGGATGAAGCCGCCGCAGCGGCGGGGAAGGGGCCGCGTATAGCCATGCTCGGTCGGCCCAACGTGGGCAAGTCGACACTGGTCAACGCGATGCTGGGTGAAAAGCGCGTCCTCGTTTTTGACGAGCCGGGAACCACCAGGGACAGCATCCGCATTCCTTACGAGCGCCAGGGCAAGCCCTACGTCATGATTGATACCGCGGGTATGCGGCGCCGTGCCAGAGTGGGCGAGGGACTCGAAAAGCTCAGTGTGCTGAAGACGCTGAGTGCTCTGCGTGAAGCGGACGTGGTCCTGCTGGTGCTCGATGCGCGTTTGGGTATCGCCGAGCAGGACGCCCACCTGGTAGGGGTGGCGGTCGAATTGGGGCGTCCCATTGTAGTGGTAGTCAACAAATGGGACGGGATGAATCCCGAACAGCGCAAGGCGGTAAAGCAAGAACTGGAAAGGCGGCTGGACTTCATTAAATACGCACCGATCTACACCATTTCCGCTCTGCATGGCACGGGTGTGGGTGATCTCTATAAAAGCATCGATCAGCTATGGATCGATTCCCGTCGTCATTTCTCCACGGGCGAGCTCAACCGCGCTCTGGCCGACGTGATCGAGACGCATCAACCACCCATGGTAGGCGGGCGACGTATCAAGCTGCGTTATTGTCATCAGGGCGGAGAAAATCCCATCACCCTGGTGTTTCACGGTAACCAGGTGGCGCGTTTGCCCGGCACCTACAAGCGTTATTTGGAGAGCGCCTTTCGGCGCGCGCTCCATTTGGAAGCCGTACCCTTGCGTCTGGTCTTCCGGCAGGGAGAAAACCCCTATGACCCGCAGCCGAAAAAAGAGAAACACTGAGTGACGGGGCGCATCCCTGGTTGGTGGCGTTGGGCGCTCGTAACGGTGTGCATTTATATCGCGACCTTGGTAATTAATCGCTACTTGCCGGTTAATCCGCAGATGGTATGGGTGTATGCTGGCGAATATGCGCTGTGGGCCGCCACAGCGCTGGGTGCCATTGCCCGCTTCTTGCCGGCACTGACGCCTTATGGTTGGCGGCCGGTCACCATTTTCCTCGGTGCGATACTCGCAGGGCTGGAAATCTTTATTGGGACCGGGCCCGGCACGAAGGTACGGGTGGACGAATGGATGACGGCGCTCATCGGCATTGCGATGGTCACCATTCTTGCCCGTTTTTTGCCCGCCGCCGGCACGCGTTTCTGGTTTGGTCAGGAGGTGATTCGTCGTGGACCTATTACTCGTCCGCCACGCTGAGGCAGAAGATGCAGGTGATAGTGGATCTGACTTTGAACGTCAGTTGACCGCGCACGGCCATGCGAGCGCGGCGGAAATGGCAGAGGGACTAGCGCTCTGCGTCCATAAACCGGCGGTGTTGTGGAGCAGCCCTCTGCTGCGCACCAGGGAGACAGCCGCATATATTGGGAAGGCTTTGGGAGTGACGGTGTCGAACTATCCTGACGCCATACCGGCAGGCGACCTCGGCCAGCTTCGCCATGACTGGCAAAGTCTTTCTCCGCAGACCAATACCCTGATTGTGGTGGGCCATCAACCGCATCTCGGAGTCTGGGGTGCCCAGTTGATGGGTATATCTCTCCCGGTCAAAAAAGCCAGCGTCATAGCAATCGCCTTGGATTCCGCCGGTACGGGCGGGCAATTGCTTTGGTATGCACAGCCAGCGGCCCTGGCGCGGCTGGGACAGATTCGGCATCAGGGGTGGCCTGCGCTATAATGTGCGCAGTTCCGGGCAACGCGGCCTTGCGTCCGTCCGATCAACCGTTCATCAGGAGGTGTAAAATGTCTGAGGCAGCCGATCTCGTTATCATCCTTATCACCGGTCCGGAAAATCCCAAGCGTTTACCTTCCGCCTTTTTTCTCGCCGCTACGGCTGCTGCGGCGGAGCAAAAAGTGGTGATGTATTTCACCGGTCCGGCCACGGAATTGCTGGCCAAGGGCAAGGCCGAGACCATATTTCCGATGGCCGGTGGCAAGAATATCGCCGACTTCATGAAATTGGCCGAAGACAACGGCGTGCAGATCATCGGTTGCCTGCAGTCCCTGGAACTCAACGGCATGACCAAAGATGACCTGGGCAAGCCCGTTCCCTTGATAAATCCGAGCGCCGCCTTGCCGTCTCTGGCCGCCGCGGGACGGATTCTGACTTGGTAGCCGGAATGGATCATTACGGTTAAGCACCTTGGAGCCCGATCTGTTGACGGGCTTTGCTTATGTCCATCGCAGATGGAGCGCGGTCGTATGCCGTCGACATCCTTGTTGTCACAAAAATGTCACAAATACTTCATTAAACCGTCATATTGCTGTGTTAAATTGCTTTTCGAGTTTTGCTGACGATAGCGTTTTTGTGCTATCTGGATGCGAGATGTTCAATGGGTAAGCCGTAACTCGACGTATTTGCCATTTTTGGAGGCCTTATATGCTGTATCGCTTGAAAAAAGAAGTGTCGCGTAGTGTCAAAGGCGCTGTAGTCCTGTCCGCGTTGGGCCTTTCTGCCCTGTATGCCCTGCCTGCTTCGGCGGCTCCGACCATCTCGCTGCTGGAAACCGGCTCCACTCTGCTGTACCCGCTCTTCAATCTATGGGTTCCTGTGTACACCAAGATGAACCCCGGCGTTCAGATCACCACCCAGGGCACGGGCAGCGGCACCGGCATCGCTGAAGCGATCTCTGGCGTGGCCCAGATCGGTGCTTCCGACGCCTACATGAGCGATGCGCAGATCAAGCAGCACGCCAATATCCTGAACATCCCGCTGGCCATCTCCATCCAGATGATCAACTACAACGTTCCCGGTCTGAACAATGTGCATCTGAAGCTGTCCGGTCCGGTGCTCGCCGGCATCTACTCCGGCAAGATCACCAACTGGGATGACGCGGCCATTGCCAAGCTGAATCCTGGCATGAAGCTGCCCAACCACAAGATTATTCCCGTGCATCGTACCGACGGTTCCGGCGATACCTTCATCTTCACCACCTATCTGTCCGACACCTCGCCGGAATGGAGCAAGAACATCGGTTACAGCACGACGGTGAGCTGGCCGGCAGTTCCTGGTGGCATCGGTGCGGAAGGTAACCCCGGTATGGTACAGGCTCTGAAGACGACGCCTTACGGCATCGCCTATATCGGCATCAGTTGGAAGAAGCCGGTGGAAGAAGCCCATCTGGGGATGGCCATGTTGAAAAACCGCGCTGGCAGATTCGTGCTGCCGACCGTGGCGAATGCCAAGACCGCGGCGGGTGAAATGGTCAGCAAGACCCCGGCTGACGAGCGCATCAGCCTGGTCTATGCGCCGGGTGCCAACTCCTACCCCATCATCAACTACGAATATGCCATCGTCAGCAAGACGCAGCCCAACGCGGAAGTCGCTGCGGCCATGCGCAAGTTCCTGAATTGGGCTCTTGATCCGAAGGGCGGTAATGCGCCACACTTCATCGACGCGGTGAGCTTTGTGCCGCTGCCTGATAGTGCGGTGAAGCTGTCCCGCAAGCAGATTGCGGAAATTAAGTAAACGTCGTGCCGAGCTGGGGCTAGTCCCCGGCTCTTCCATATCCTATGCCAGACTTGTCTGTATATTTTTATGATTATTGATGCCGACCATCCAGATACTCTAAGTGCCGGGAGATTCGTTGGATGAAAATTCCTGTGTTCAGAGTTGCTCTGATCTCTACGGCCAGCTTTTTGCCGCTTTCCTTAATTTCATTGATTGTATTTTTGGCCATTTATTCCTGGCCTGCCATTCAGTTTAATCAATTCTATTTTTTGTGGACCAATGACTGGAACCTGGGCAATCTTTATGGTAACCCGGTTACGGTACATGGCACGCAGGTCATGCCGGGAGCGAAGTACGGCATCTGGTTTCTGGTCGTCGGTACCATTGTGAGTTCCGCGCTCGCCATGTTGATCGCGATGCCTATCGCCATTGGTGCGGCATACTTTTTGAGTGAAGGCGTGCGTAAATCCTGGGCTGGGCCCTTGTCTCTTTTTGTCGATTTACTGGCGGCGATCCCCAGCGTCGTTTACGGATTGTGGGGGTACGCGCTGCTCGTACCACTTTTTGGCCAGACCATTTTCCCCTTCGTGGCCAAGACGTTTTCTTTTATTCCCTTCCTGAACGGTGACCCAGGCAGCGGTTATGGGCTGCTCACCTCGGCTTTCGTGCTGGCGGTGATGATCATTCCCTTGATTTCCGCCACCCTGCGCGAGTCCATCCGGATGACCGAACCTGAATTGAAAGAAGCAGGCCGGAGCCTGGGCTTGAATCGCCTGGAGGTCTTCTGGCATATCACCCTGCCCAAACTGAAGACGGTGTTGATCGGCGTGGGTATTCTCGCCCTGGGCCGAGCCCTGGGAGAAACCATGGCTGTCCTCATGGTTAGTGGCAACGCACTGAATTATCTGCCTGATAATATTTACGCGCCGATCTCCACCATGGCCGCGTTTATTGCCTCGCAACTGGACAGCGCGCTGCAGGACCCGACGAATATGGCCGTGGAGGCCCTTTCTGAAGTGGCCCTCGTGCTGCTGCTCATTACCGTGGTGGTGAATTTTGCGGCGCGTTTGTTGTTGTGGATGGCGAGGGTGCGCTGATGGCAACCAAGGCGATTGAGCGGCGCAACATCGTTGTCAGGTCCAGCGCGAGAGGCTTCAAGGTATCTTTATCACGGCGCGTGACGACGGTATTTGCCTGGATGTTCGTGGTATTATCTTTTCTTTTTGTCGCGACGATGTTTGTTTCCATTATCGGGGACGTAATTATCCGCGCATGGCCCGCGTTGACGCCAAAACTGCTAACGGAGGTTACCAGCGGAATTGGCGGCGGTCTTAAAAACGCCATCGAAGGAACCTTTGTCATGTCTGTCGGGGCGTTGCTTCTGGCGGCGCCGATTGGTATTTCTGCGGGGATCTACCTGAGTGAGCATGGTCGGGGTGGCGCCGGAAAAGTGTTGCGTTTTCTCTCGGACGTGCTGGTTGGCATACCGTCCATCGTGCTCGGCTATGTCGGCTATATCACCATGGTCATTTACCTGGGTTGGCAGTTCTCTGTGGCCGCGGGCATCATCACCCTGACAGTCATGCTGCTGCCCTACATTGCCCGCTCCACGGAACTGGCGCTCGCCAATATTCCTCTGGCGGTGCGCGAAGCCGGTTATGGGCTGGGTGCAGGGGAGGGACGCGTCGTGCTGAGTATTCTGTTGCCTGGCGCCGCGCCGGCGATCATGACGGGGCTTTTTTACGCCGTCGCCCTGTCCATGGGCGAGACCGCTCCTCTGTTATATACAGCGGGCTGGTCCAATTACATGTGGAATGGCCAGTTTACCAAAGAACCTATCGGTTATCTGACTTACGTCGTCTGGACCTTCATCAACGAACCTTTCGCTGAATCTCACAGGATCGCATTTGCCGCGGCTTTCCTGATCACCACGGGCGTGTTAATTCTGATCCTGATTGGTCGCTGGTTGCTGGTGCGCGGACAGCGCCGCATGGGTGTTTATCAGGGCTAAACTTCTCGCGCGGCGTCTTCTGTATTTAGTCTGGCCTGAGACTGGGAGAAAACTCCTTGTCGATTTGCTGGTCCTCCGCCCCCGCCAGCAACTCTTTAGCGCGGGCCAGGAACTCGGCGGCGCGGCCCCGGTCGCTGTTGTCGGTGCTTTGCCAAATGGGGAAGAGGGTGGTTTCCTCGCGATTTTCGTGCTTGGCGAGTGAGCCGGAAAGTACCGCGCAGATGGCGGGCAACAGGTCATAATCCTTTTCCAGCAGCGTTTCTTCCACTAGTCGAGATTGCACGATGATGCTGTCGTGCTCAAAGAGCATGTCAGCAAGAGGACCTTTTTCCTCGCCGCCACCCAAGGTCGGGCCGAGGACATTGTTTTCCAGGTGGACATGGCGGCGGAGACCGATCCAGTAGTCGCTGAAGATGCTTTCGGCATCCGCGATTCGCTTTTCGTTGGCGGCGGCCAATATGTCCGCGAACTGGCGATCCAGACGGTAATGGTCCCAAGTCAGCAGATCCACTACGTCCTTGGCTTCCGCTTCGGCACGGGGTTGTATGTTTATCTGCCAGACCTTGCCGTCGGTCTCAAAACGCCAGGAGATGGCATTGCGCAACTGAAAGGCCACCGCCCGCATCATGGCACCGGGGTCGGCGTCCGCCAACACCTGCACACGCTGGCCAATCGCCAGCCGGATCGTGGCGGCGTAGACCAAAGGCTGGGCCATCGCATTGGACATGCCACGCACGTCGATGAGGTTCTCGGTAGGGCTGGTGTGTGCGGAAGATATGCCTTGCTGCGTTGACATGAGATGGAGTCCTTGATCGACGCCGGTCTCCAGACTGGGAGCGGGGAGCCGGAGAATCAAATATGAGTGCCCATTAATATCAACGGAGTATGCCACACACTGGCCGTCTCGCAAATAAGCGCCCATCACCCATCAGGACAAACAGATCGCGGCGTTGGCGATGTTTATCCTATATTGCTGCCGTTGTCATGCTTTTTGCGGTACGTTTCTGACGTATAAAAAGCTATTAGTGATATCAACAATATTCCAAGCATGGGTGACCACAAAAGAAGAGGTATCCGGTGACTCACTTCCACTGAACACTGTGAACAGTTTATCGAGTCCATAACATGAAAATACCCTAGCACAATGAGCGCGCATGAAAGCGCCACAGCCAAGATTCTTGCGCCATGCAGAATAAAAGTCATGCTTCGGTTTTTTTTCTGACTTTTGCCGGATATGGTCAGCAGTGCATCGGTGGCTGCGAAAAAAACTATAAAGCACAATAGAATCAGTCCATTATATTCTAACAATCGATATCCAGCCTTGTTGTACTCCGAAATGCTTTGCAGGCTGGAGTGAATCGTTTTCCCTTCCCACGCGCCCAGGTGTGCATCTGAATACCCATCGAGAGCCGCAGCGGCATTTACAGATTTTTCTATAGCGGCCTTGTTTGCATCACTTGAGAATTTCGTGTTGCCAACTATCCGTGCCACCCCTGGCGTCAGTCCTGTGATTGACCATTCGCCCACCTGTGCGGTGGTCGCAAGCGCAACTCCTGAAAATAGGGATGTTATCATAATAATAGATGCCAACATCTGGAGCTGACGTTTGATAAAATGATATAAATTGTCTGGCATGTGTGAATAAGTGATAAACATTTTACATTTCAACCGTTATCAGTATGTGCATGAGATATGTCGCCTGCCGTAAATGACGGGGTATTATTTTCATCATGATTTAATATAAGCTCTTTATATTCCGCCTCTGTAAACTCTTTATACCCATGAATCATGGCTGATGCTATGTTGTTCCGGCCATTTATTTCGCGCGCAACAACCGCTGCCAGATGAACAACAACAAAAGCTATCAATGCAAAGAATAAATATTCATGAACTGTCATCCATGGGGAATTCATCTGCGTTGTGCCGCCTGGCATAAACGATAAAAAAATACCTATGGCAACCTGTGCTGCAGCGATAAGAAAGAAAATAATGTAGGCGGGTCCAGCAAAAGCGTTGTGCCCAAGGCTTGGCGGGCATGGACGGCGAAACAGGGTTATGTAATAGAGGAAAGTTTTCTGCCAGTCGCGCCGTTGATTTGGGGTAAGAGGCAGCAGATCTCGCCAGCGTGACGTCTGTGGCCCCACAAAGAGCAGGACGATCCGTAGCGCCAGAGCAGTGGCAAATGCGTATCCTATATAAAAATGGGGTACATTTACACCAAACATCATGGCATTGGACAGTTCGTCACCCCAAACAAAAAAAATTGTCCCGGTGGCGAATTGCGCCATCAGGGTAATGGCCAGCCACCAATGTAGAACACGCAAAAATGGGTCCCATATTTTTACTGATACAACACCTTTATTACATGTTGCATTTGCCATTCAACTTACCTCCCATGCCCACACCAGTGTCCATTGCTAGCACATTACTATGCAATCTATAGCATTCATCAAGGCCATATATCCTGCTCCAGCTTTGAACGCTACCATACCAAAAGTTACTTAAGCATACACTGCGGCAAATTGTCGCACCCTATTTTTTCAGGAATACCTGGGAACCTTCTAAAACAATCGATGTCATAGGCCTGTTCTATGTATTGAACGACTAGATATCGATAGCTGTTCTGTAACTAGGCAATTGTAACAATAATATCGCTTCTCATTTTCAATGGCACCTTGCGTCCTGAATGAGGAATGCCCCCAGCTCTATGAATCATCATCCTATACCTATGGAGAATCATCTATGCACCAGATAACACGAAAAATGATGGCAGAGTTCATCGGTACTTTTGGACTTATCTTCTTTGGCGGTGGCGCTGCGGCTATGGGTAAGCCGCTTATAGATATTGCTCTGGCCAATGGTCTGGCCATCATGATTGCGGCTTACGTGTTCGGGGATATTAGCGGCGGCATTGTGAACCCTGCCGTCACTCTGGGAGGCGCCATAGCAGGTAAAATCAGTTGGCGTGATGCGGGAATGTATATGATCGCTCAGGTCTTTGGCGGAATTGCTGCCGGCTTTGCCCTTCTTGCTGTACTACACGGGCAAATGAGCCACTTGGGCGCCACTACCATAAACACCGACCTTATCTCTGTCCCAGATGGGTTCATTCTGGAGGCGCTGGGGACGTTCTTTTTAACCACCACCGCCCTGCATACGGCCATGAGCGATCGTGCGGGTAATGCCGCACCACTGGCAATAGGCTTTACCTTGGTCATGATCGTCACATTCATGGGCCCACTAACCGGTGCCAGTGTCAATCCAGCGCGGACGTTAGGACCCGCCGTAGCCGGTGATTACTACCCGCATATATGGGTTTATCTCATTGCGACACCTTTAGGAGGATTGGTCGCAGGTTTTCTTTATAAATTTATGCAGGAAGGCAAGGCCGACATGCATTTTAGAGAAGCTCTCGAACAAGGCGACGTGGAATAGTTTCAAGCCTAAATAGTCCGGCACACGCCCAGGGTGATGGTCACGGTGCCGGATTCAGCAGCGAGCGCAACTGGTCTATACCCACCGGCTCCTCTGTCTGCATGGGCACCAGGGCGATGCGTTTGGCATGGCGGGT
>NZ_JAAZTY010000181.1 GCF_018854775.1 Acidithiobacillus ferriphilus
CAGGTGCTGGCGGTGATGGAGGTGACGCCGAACATTTGCGCCGAAGCGCTGCCCAAGGGCGGATACACATACCCGTTATTCATGCCTTGGGTGGGCTGTCCATCGGTGATGAAGATGACATATTTCTTGCCGCAGGTCGTTGGTGGCGGATTGGATAACTTTCCCTCGTAATACTTCAGTGCGGTGCTGAAAGCACCCGCCATGGGGGAGTAACCCGCGGAAGCGGTTATCGGACCTTGCGTAGCGTAAGGAAAACTGGTGTTGTTGGGGCTGGTTAGAAAAACTTCCGGGAGTATGGCGTTGGCGATATTGGTCGCATTGGTGCTGTTTGTCGCGGATATGGGGCTGACGATATTGCCCTGATTATAGACGGTGCTGGCGTTGAAGGCGTAACCGCGCTGCGACTCCCAGATCTGCTGCGAGAGGGGAAAATAACCGGCGCTGGTGGGGGTCATGCCGCTGCCGAGCAGGTTGCTGGTGTTCTGGTAACTGACGCCAGATTGTTGCCGCTCATAATGGTACAGGCTCAAGTTGTAGGGGTTTGGGCCGCCGGAGGCGATGTTGGTGGAACCTGGGAATTGTGCGGCATAGGCATAAAGCACATCATTGATGACCGGAGCATCACTACTGGCGTTGACGTAAAGATATTTGTCTTTATAGAGCCCGGATACAGATAGGTTATTATAACCAAGACCATAAATGCTGGCGCATGATTTGCTAACCGATCCGTAACATGGATTATTGACCGCAATATCTCCGGACGGCGCCCCTGTCGCATTATTCCCAAAGGAAAACCCGTTATTATCGCTCATGTAATACACCCAGGTATTGTAGAGCGATATCTTTTTTTCCTCGATGTTTTTCCCGACATAATCCATCAGACCGAACTGGATGTTGTCGCTGTATTCCGGGGTGTTGATGATGGTGCCGATGGCTTGTTCCGCCACGTTGAGCATGGACTGCGAGTTGTCGATATAGGCGCTGGAGGATGTGGAGGCGTTTACGGAGGCGCAGGCGCTTTGGGCGGCGGCGGTAATGCCGGAGGTATCGCAGGGAACGGAGTAGGGCACGCTGCCCCCGGAGGCCCCCAGCGCCGGGGGCGTGAAGCCGCTGGCCGTATAATTTGCGGGCGAAGATGAGTTGGCGTCTTCGGGCACGGTGCCGGAGCCGGTCATGATGGCGCCGGAGAGTCCGGTGGGTCCTTGCAGAACGCCCGCCATGCCTTGGGAGTTGTCCAGCAGGATCATGATCTGCGGCTGATTGGCAGAGGGAATATTGATGGAATTGTTGGCCTGCGCGAAGCCGCTCCAACCGGCTAGGGGCGCTGCAGTCATGGACAGGCAGAGTATGCTGACAATGAATTTCTGACGCGCGTTTTTCTTCATTGCACTTTCCTCAAAATAGCCTGCACGGTGACGCCGAGCCCACCGCCGTTGGTTCTGGATGTATGCACATAGACGACGTAGTAACGCATGCTTTGCACGCCGGGGCCGGTGCCGGTCTGGTTTTGTTCATTGCCGCCCACCTGGGTGGCGAGGGCGCCGGCGGGGTACATCGTATACTGCACATTAAAATTAAAGCTGCCGTACTTCACCGGAATGGAAGCGCAGGTCGTCCCAGTGCAGTTGGACCAAAAGCTTGCGGGCGGCACTGTGGGGCGGGTGGGGCCATTAGCGTTGCTTGGTAACGACTGATACCAGGTGCCCGGAGAAGTGATTTCCGGCCAGTTTGGCAGGATCTGCAAGCTGGTATTCGCAGCCGTCACGCCCTGATCCGTCGCTTCCTGCGCGGCGCTTTGCACCGCCATATTGGAAGAAATAAGCACATTATTACGGGTCAGGTACATGAGCGCGAGCACGGCGATGGTGATCACCAGCACGAGGACGAGGGTGATCACCAGTATCGCGCCGCGCTCGTCGTTGCGTGCCGGTTTTTGGGCGAAGAACGCCTGCTGCGTGTGCTGGATCATGGTCCACTCCAGATATTATTCCGAACCGGCACCACGCTCTCGAAGAGGTGGTAGGCATAATGGCGGCAATCACCCTGCAGGCAGCCGGGGCCGTTGTTTTGGGGTACGCTGTAGCTTTGGGTTTGTCCGGTGGGGGCGGGCATGGCGAAGCTGGCCGGGCTGGTTTCATTGGGCATGTAACGGGTGCTGCGGACCAGCATGGCGATCCGCACGGCGAGGATTTGCTGCGTGACGGAAGCGGTATAGTTTTTCGGCAATACCCATTGCGTGATGGCCCCGTTGCTACCCAGGCCGTATTCCAACTGCAGGTCCACCACACCGCGCGCCAAAGCCTGACGGGTACCCGTGCCCTGGTTGGCGGTGTATTGGGTCAGGTAAAGGGTGGGCGTTGCCGTGCCGCCGTTGTCGCCGATGGTGAATTGATTGATGGTGAAGTTCTTGCTGCCCAGATCGATCAGGTTGGCTCCGGCGAAGGCGGTACTTGTGAGGCCGAGGCTGGGATAAATGCTGTTTGCTAGTGTCTGAAAGCCTCCGGAAGGATTGTAGTTGGACAGTCCGGAGTTGTGGACGATACCCAGTCCGTTACCATTGGGCAGCAGATTGGTGGCCTGCGCCATCAGGCAGGCCTGTCCGGGAATCTGCACGATGAAAAGGTCGCCCGAGTTGATGAATGCCGTCGTGGTCAAAAACACCCGCTGGGAGCTCATGCTGGGAATGGAGCTGATTTGCGCTGCGGGGGCATTGCCGAAAGAAGCCCCTCCCGTCACGGTCATCAAGGAGTACGTGTCGATCTGACTGAGGGCCGTGGGATCGTAGGCGCTGCCGCTTTGCACGGAGGCGGTGATGGCCGTCATGGAAAATGGGGAGGTGGTGGACTGCTTGGCATTATAAGCCGCAATGCCGTTGGGACAATTGGCAGCCTGCGGCAACCCGAATCCCGCCGATTCCACCGCCTGGCGCACCAAGGCCAACGCGTTGCGACCACGCTGAAACATATCCGAGGTGGTGCTTTGGTTGGTGATGATCTGGCTGCTGTTCAAAAAGAAGGTAAAGACGGCGGTCGCCAGCAAGGTGCCGATGACCAATGCCACCAGCAGTTCGGTGAGGGTAAAGCCATTTTCAGAAGGAAGAGCAGTGCGGCGCATGGTCAGTAGCCCACGATGGTTTGCACGGTGTAGGCTTCCGGGGTGCCATTGGACAGCCAACCGACGGAAATCGTAGCGGTGCAGGGACACATCCCGCCGCCTTGCAGGGAAATGACCGCGATATTGCCGTTGGCGGAGGGGAGGGCGGGGGGAAGGGCGGCAGGATGCAACATATTTTTCCAGCTCACGATCGCTTGCGCAACCACGGTGTTGGCGCTACCGGGAATGGTGACGCTGCCCGTTTTGGAGACGGCCGCGCCGTCGAATTGCAGCGCGTTGCTGCCGTTGGCGCGGATCATGCCGATGGCGTTTTGGGCCATCTCATAGCCGCCCGTGAGGTTGTTGCCCTCGGCAGTGGTACTGAAACCGGTCATGAGGATCGCCAGAATACCCATCGAGCCGATGGCGAAAATCGCCAGAGCGATCATGGTCTCGATGAGGGTGAAGCCTTGTTCCGATGGTTGTGGCGCGTGCATGATGAGGGTCCTCACTGGAGGTTGCACTGGGTGCTATGGGCGGAAGCGGTGGCGCAGGAACGCACATCCCCGGCGCCACCCACCTCTACCTGCCAATAGCCATAGGTAGCCGGCTGCGAACTGGTCGCTTGAAAGGTGATGGCCGCGCTGGTGACGGCCCCGGTGGCGTTGTACACCATTCCGGTGGGGGTCACACTGAATGCGGTGGCCGTGGGGGGGCTGGTGCCGACCAAGACGGTACAAGGGGTGTTCCGATAGTGATTGGCGTATTGCGGGGCGGACATTTGCGGAATATTTTGCAATGTTGTGCTGAGCGTCTGCGGGCTGATGGTCCATGCACAGGTGTTTCCACCGCCCCCCTGAATACTGATGCTCACTGGGTAGCCACTGCGGATGGCGTAGCCCTTGGCCCAGAGAATGTCTTGCTGAAGTCTTCCGGCGGCGGATTGTATGCGCGCGCGCACCATCCAGATTTCAACATCGGGGATGGCAATGGCGAGGATAACGGCGAGCACGGCAATAGTGATCATCAACTCAATCAGGGTGAATCCCCGCATGGGCCTGCGACGGGGTTTCACCGACTCAGCATCGCCCGCGCCGCCTTCACCCCCCATGCGTCACCACCGCGCCCATCTTGAAGATCGGCATATACATGGCGACCACCAGGGTGCCGACGATGATGCCGAGCACCACCATGATCATCGGCTCCATGAGGGTGGAGAGGCGGTCCACCGATTCCTCCACGTCCGCTTCGTAAAAGTCGGCGACCTTGCCGGACATGGTTTCGATGGCGCCGGTTTCCTCGCCGATGGCCAGCATCTGCGTGGCCATGATGGGGAAGACGCCGTCGGATTTGAGCCGGGTGGTGATGCGACCACCACCGGCGACGTCGTCACGGGCCGCCAGGACGCTGCGCTCGATGATGATATTGCCGGAGACCTTGGAAAGGGTTCCCAGGGCCTCCATGATGGGCACCCCCGCCGCCTGCATGGTGGACAGGGTGCGCATAAAGCGCGCCACCGCGCCTTTAAGCAGGATGTCGCCCAGCACCGGGATTTTCAGGGAGAAACGGTCTACCACGGTCTTGAAAGCCAGGTTGCGCTTGTAGGCGTAGACAAAAAGCCATACCGCGGCGATGGGCACGAGCACCACAATATACCAGTGACCTTTCATCCAGTCGGAGATGTTGACGACGACCTGCGTCAACAGCGGCAATGTGGCGCCGAAGCTGCTGAATAACTGTGAGAATACCGGGATGACGAAAATCATCAGAATGACCACGACCACGACCATGACGGTGATGATGGCCGCCGGGTAGAACATGGCTGACTTCACCTTTTTATTCAGTGCCAGGGTCTTTTCGCGGTATTCGGCCAGACGCAACAGAATGGTGTCGAGGATGCCGCCCTGCTCACCGGCGGCGATCAGGGACACAAAGAGGCGGTCGAAGTATTTGGGAAAGTGGGCCATGGCTTGCGACAGGGAGTCGCCTTCCCGGAGATGTTGGAGAATGCCTTTGAGCAGTTTTTTCATGCCCTCGCCGGAAGTGGCGGAGATGAGCAGTTCGAAGGACTGCACGATGGGCACGCCGGCATTGATCATGGTGGAGAGCTGACGGACCATCACCACTAACTGCGCTTCTTTGACGCCTCTTTCCCCGAAGAGGGGTTGCGGCGCTTTGCGCACGGCGGTGGGCACCAGTCCCGTGTGGCGCAGATTGGAGCGCACGACGTTGGCGGAGACGGCGTTCATTTCGCCCTTTTTCTTTTCTCTCCCGTCGGGAGTGGTCGCCTCCCAGGTAAAGTCGTAGGTCTTTGCCGCGCGGATTGCGGATTTCTTGTCTTTACTCAGGATCGATGCCATTTTTTTGCCCCCGTCTCTTTGGATAATTAGTATAAACCCCGAAAATTGCAAGGCGGCGAAGGTCTACGAGGGAAATCCTCAAACGAGCTGCGGCGGGGTGGCATTGGGGGCAGAGGGATGACGCTGCGGCGGCTTCCGTCCGGTTTCATACAGCGCCTGCAACTCGCTGCGCACCACGTTGAGCTCCATGTCAATGGAAGCGA
>NZ_JAAZTY010000182.1 GCF_018854775.1 Acidithiobacillus ferriphilus
AGCGGATGCTGACATATTGCGAACCACGGTCGCTGTGGTGAATCAGGGATTGGTCCCGCTGCGGTTGTCGGGCGTGTAGCGCTTGTTCCAAGGCATCCAGCACGAAGTCCGTATGCATGGTAGAGCTGACCTGCCATCCCACAATCCGACGCGCAAAAACATCGATCACAAAAGCGACATAGAGCCAACCCTGCCAAGTGGAAACGTAGGTGAAATCCGACACCCAGAGCTGGTCAGGCCGCTCCGCCCGAAAAACCCGGTGGACCCGGTCTCGTGGGCAGGGCACCTGGGTATCTGGAACCGTGGTGCGGATCTGTTTGTCAGCAGCGGATATAAATTGATACAGGCCAGCGATTGAAAATTGATACACCGGGTTGAGAAGATCGGCGTATTTGAGGCGCCGGTGATCACGAACGAGGTGTATATGGAAATCGAGGTATTAAGGAAACACGGTTTCAGCCTGCGGCGGATAGCGGCGGAGGTGGGATGTGCGGTAAACACGGTGCGCAGCCACCTATCGGAGGGGCGGAATCCGCAATACGAGCGGCGGAAGAAGCGGGCCAGCAAGCTATCGTCTTATGAAGCGTACCTGCGGGAACGGCAAGCGGCAGCACATCCCCACTGGATACCGGCCACGGTGTTGCACCGGGAGATTGCCGCTCTTGGCTACCCCGGTGGGATGAGCCAACTGCGTCGCTTTCTGCGCGGGGTCAAGCCCGCGCTGCCCGACGATCCGGTGATGCGTTTCGAGACGGCACCGGGTGAGCAGATGCAAGTGGACTGGGTGGAATTCCGCAGGGGAAACCATCCCCTCTACGCCTTCTGCGCCACACTCGGCTACAGCCGGGCGAGTTACGTCGAATTTGTCAGCGACATGAAAGTGGGCACCCTGATCGACTGCCACCAGCGCGCCTTTGGTGCCTTGGGCGGGGTTTCCCGACGCATCCTGTATGACAACATGAAGACCGTCGTTCTGGAACGCGATGTCGATGGTCCGGGAAAGCACCGTTACCATGCCGGATTTCTCGACTACGCCAAGCACTGCGGATTCGTCATCAAACTTTGTCGCCCTTATCGCGCACGTATCAAAGGCAAGGTCGAACGCTTCAATGGCTACCTGCGCCGCTCTTTCTACGTACCGCTGGCGACCAAGCTCAAGCAGGCCGGCCTGCAGCTGGATGTCGTCACGGCCAACGCCGAGGTTCAGCACTGGTTGAGAGAAGTTGCCCACGAACGCATTCACGGTACGACCAAAATGAAACCGGTCGAGCGACTGCAAGAAGAGCAGCTTCATCTCCAAGCCATTCCGGCGACTTGGCGAGGCGACATCGCGGCGGCCCGACCCAGGGAAACGGCGCCGCCTTCAGGTGAAGCGGAAGCTGCTCGATCGGTGGCGGTCATGGAACGCATCGAAGCCGCGACACCGGCACAACATCCGCTGGCGGTGTATGAGCAATTACTCGCGCAGTGCGGTGCGGGGATCGGGGTGGCGCCATGAACCTTCAGCATGAAAGGATGCTGTCGCTGTGCGAGACGCTGAACCTGCCCTTCACCGCCCAAGGCTACGCGGGTGCCAGCCAGGCGGCGGCCGAAAAGGAAATGGCCTATAGCGACTTCCTGGAGGGGCTTCTGAAGAGTGAAGTGGCTGGCAGGCAAATACGAAAGCAAAGTATGCTGACCCGTCTGGCGGGTTTCCCGGCCATCAAAACGCTGGACGACTTCGATTACCCCTTCGCCACCGGGGTTAAAAAGAACCAGATCGACGAGTTGGCAGGGCTGGGCTTTGTGGAGCGCCACGAGAACGTGGTCCTGATTGGCCCTTCCGGTGTTGGCAAGACGCACCTGGCCATCGCGCTGGGCTATCGGGCCGCACAGGCGGGTATCAAGACCCGCTTCACCACTGCCGCCGATTTGTTACTGACCTTGTCCGTCGCGCATGCCCAGAACCAGTTAAAGACGGTGATGCATCGGGCAATCAGTGCTTACCGGCTGTTGATCATTGACGAAATCGGCAGGTAGCCG
>NZ_JAAZTY010000183.1 GCF_018854775.1 Acidithiobacillus ferriphilus
GCGACTGCTGGGCATGCCGGAAAACCAGATCGCGGCTCTAGCCCGGCACGGCACAGCGGAACGCAATGTAGCGGTCATAGCTCCCACTTCCGGGGTGGTCGAGACCCTCCATGCGCGCCAGGGTGGTTATGTCTCGCCGCAAACGAATCTCTATGAAATAGCCAACCTCGACCGGGTTTGGGTCAATGTGGCGCTCTATTCCTACCAGTTACCGTGGGTACATATCGGCGATGCCGTGCGCTTGCATCTGCCCGCCTATCCCGGCAAATCCTGGGAGGGACGCCTGAACTTTCTCTACCCGACACTGGACCCCAAAAACCGGACGGTGACGGCCCGGCTGAGTTTTCCCAATCCCGGCGGGATGCTACGCCCCGGCACTTATAGCGACGCCACGGTTCTGGCCAGCGCTGCGGAGACTCTGGCGGTGCCCAGCAGTGCCGTACTGCGTACCGGTCAGAGAGATTACGTGATGCTGGGCGAGGGCCAAGGACACTTCCTGCCGGTACAGGTCGCTCTAGGGGCGGAGGCCGACGGTTGGGTAGCCATCGACAAGGGACTCAAAACGGGTGACCGGGTAGTGGAAAGCGCCCAGTTCCTGCTCTATTCCGAATCCCGGTTCCAGTCGGTGAAGGCTCGTATGCTGGGGGGCACCACGAGTGCCGCGCCGGGCACCGGGATTTCCCAGCCGCAGAACATGACTCAGGGCCGGAAGCCCCCTGCGTCCGCCGCTCCCGCCGGGAATGCTGGTGCCCCGCCAACGCCACCGGCCTCATCCGGTCCGGGCGTCATGGTCGGGATGAACAGGGGTCAAGGAGGCAAATCTCATGATTAGAGCGATCATGCGTTGGTGTATGGAAAACCGTTTGCTGGTCGTGATCGCCGTCCTGGTATTGATCGTCGGCGGTACGCTGGCGGTGATCAACATCCCCCTGGAAGCACTCCCCGACATTTCGCCCACCCAGGTCATCGTTAAGACCTCCTACCCTGGCCAGGCGCCGCAAATCATTCAGGACCAGGTCACCTATCCTCTGGAAACCACCCTGCAGGAGGTACCCGGTGCCCAAGCCGTGCGCGGCTACTCCATGTTCGGGGACTCCTATGTCTACGTCCTCTTCAAAGGGGGCACCAGCATCTATCAGGCCCGCAATCTGGTACTCCAATACCTGAGCCAGGTGCAGTCCAAGCTGCCGCCGGGGATCACCCCGGCCCTGGGGCCGAACAGTTCGGGGGTGGACTGGATCTTCGAGTATGCCCTCACCGATCCCGGCGGGACCTTGAATCTCGCCCAGCTCACCACCCTGCAGAACTGGTTTCTCAAGTACGAACTGCAGGCCATCTCCGGCGTCGCGGAGGTGGCCACGGTGGGGGGCATGGTGCAGGAGTACCAGGTGGTGGTGGATCCCCAGAAGCTCCTCGCCTATAACCTGACTCTGCCGGAAGTGGAGGCCGCTATTCGGGCTGCCAATGGGGAGACCAGCGGCTCGGTGGTGGACATGGGAGGAGCGAGTTATATCGTCCGCACCTCGGGCTATATCCATTCCCTGAAAGACCTGCAAGATGCGTCGCTGGCCGTACGCAACGATGTGCCCATTACGCTGCGGGAGGTGGCCCGGGTGCAGTTGGGTCCACAATTGCCCAACGGCGTCGCCGATCTCAATGGCCAGGGCCAGGTGGTGGGCGGTATCGTGATGATGAACCAGGGTGGCAACGCCTATGCCCTCATCCACCAGATCCAGCGCAAGCTGAAGGACATCCAGCCCTCCCTGCCCAAGGGCGTGCAGGTTGTCACGACTTATAGCCAGGCCCCGCTCATCCAGCGCAGCATTCATACCCTGACCGGCAAGTTGCTGGAAGAATCCCTGGCGGTGGCGCTCATCTCCCTGCTCTTTCTGCTGCGCGCGCGTTCGGCGCTGGTGGCCCTCGTCGCCCTGCCGCTGGGAATACTGGCCGCCATCCTCATCATGTGGGCCATGGGTGTCCCCGCCAACATCATGTCCCTGGGCGGCATCGCCATTGCCATCGGCGTGATGATGGATGCCCCCGTGGTCATGATCGAAAACATGCACAAGCATTTGGAACACAACCCCGGTGGCGACCCCTGGGCGGCGGCGATGGCGGCGGCGGAGGAGGTCGGTCCGGCACTGTTTTTCTCGCTGATTATCATCGCTGTTTCCTTCCTGCCGGTCTTCGCCTTGGGTGGCGAGGAGGGCAAGCTCTTTGCGCCCCTCGCCTTTACCAAGACGTTTTCCGTGGCCGCCGCCGCCATCCTTTCCATAACCGTGGTGCCCATTCTCATGGCATGGTTCATCCGCGGCCGCATCCGCCCTGAAAACAAAAACCCCCTGAATCGGGTCCTGGCTTTCCTCTACCGACCGGTCATCCACACTGTCCTGCGCGCCCCCTGGATCATTTTGGTCCTCGCCCTGCTGCTCACGGCCACCCTCTACTACCCCTGGAACCGCCTGGGGTCGGAATTTATGCCCCCCCTGAACGAGGGGACGCTGCTCTACATGCCGGTCACCCAAGACCCGGCAGTCTCCATCGGTCAGGCAGCCACGCTCCTACAGCAGACGGACCGCATCCTGAAGACCTTCCCCGAGGTGGAGACGGTCTTCGGCGAGGCCGGAAGGGCACAAACGGCGACGGACCAATCGCCTCTGTCCATGTTTGATACGGTGGTGAATTTGAAAAATCCCGACCAGTGGCCAGCCGGGATGACCATGCACAAGCTGCAAAGCAAGATGAACAAAGCCTTGCAAGTCCCTGGCCTGTCGAATATCTGGACACAACCGCTCAAGGGACGGGTGGATATGCTGACTACCGGTCTCCAGACGCCATTAGGCATTAAAATCGGCGGAACGGATCTCGATACCCTGAACCGCCTGGGGCAGGAACTCCAGACCGTCCTGCGCAAGGTACCCGGCACCCAGAGCGCCTATGCCGCTCGGGTCACCGGCGGCCGCTACATCGTCATCCACACCGATCGTGCCAAGGCCGCCCGTTTTGGCCTTTCGGTGGCGGATGTGAACCGTCTCGTGGAAACGGCCATCGGTGGCAAGGTCCTGACCACCGCAGTACAAGGGCTGGAACGCTTCCCGGTGGATCTCCGTTACCCCCGGGAACTGCGCCAATCCCTGTCCACCCTGATGGAAAGCCGCATCGCCGCTCCCGATGGTGCCCAGATCCCTCTGGCCCAGGTGGCCGATCTCCGGATCGAGGGCGGGCCTGCCATGCTTACCAGCGACAACAGTCGCCTGAACAGTTGGATCTATATTGACCCGAAGCCGGGCACCAACATCGGTGCCTATGTACCCCGCGCCAAAGCGGCCATTGCGAAAGCCGTCCATCTCCCAGGAGGTTATACTGTCTCCTGGGTAGGCCAGTATCAGGTCATGGAGCAGGCCGCCAAGCGCCTGGAACTGGTCATTCCTGCGGTGATTCTGCTGATCGCCCTGCTCCTCTACTTCAATTTCAAAAACTGGGTGGAGGTGACCATCATCCTGCTGACTTTGCCCCTGTCTCTGGTCGGTGGTTTCTGGCTCATCTATTGGCTGAATTACAAGCTCTCGGTGGCGGTGGCAGTGGGTTTCATTGCCTTGGCGGGAGTGGCGGCAGAATTCGGGGTGGTGATGCTTCTCTACCTGGACCAGGCACTCCTCCGGCGACAGGCCCGTGACGCCTTGCGGACCTGGCATGACCTTCAGCTTGCCGTCATCGAGGGGACCATGCTGCGCCTACGGCCCCTAGCCATGACCTTGACCCTGGTGGTGGGTGGCCTCTTACCCATCATGTTCAGTCATGGCGCCGGTGCCGATGTGATGAAGCGCATTGCCGCCCCCATGGTGGGCGGCATGTTCAGCGCCGCGTTACTGGCGCTGCTGGTAATTCCTGCCCTTTACGCCCTGTGGCAGAAGCGGCGATTGGGCCTACGATGATGAGACTACGGATGAGGAGGAAGTAATGATGTTGGCAACGGACACCCGCTATATCCTGCACCCTGTCTGGGACCCGCTGCTGCGGGCACTGCATTGGTGGATGGCGCTTGCCATGATGGCGCAATTCACCTCAGGCGCGACCCTCCTGGCCTTGGGTAACGACATGTCTGACGCCCTGATGGGAAAGATCGACATCATCCATTATGTCGGCGGCTATGCTTTCGCCGCCGGGCTGGTGGTGCGCATCATCTGGCTCTTTGTCGGCCCGCCGACGGCGCGCTGGCGCGACCTCCTGCCCCTGACGTCAGCCCAGCGCCGCATCTGGCGGGAAACCCTCTCCTGTTATCTGAGCGGCTTCCGACGCCCGATTTCTCCCTATCGGGGGCATAACGCTTTCGCTGGCCCCGCCTATCTCGCCTTTTTCCTGATTGCCGTGGCGCAGATCGCCTTGGGAATCAGCCTCTCGCTTATGCCGGACAGTGAAGCGATGAACTCCCCGTTGATGGTGATGCATGAATGGGGATTCTTTCTGCTGCTTGCCTTCGTCATTGTCCATGTGGCGCTCGTGATCGCGCACGAGGTTGCGGGCCGCCACGGCTTGATATCGGCCATGATCCACGGTCACAAGGGGTTCACTGAGTCGGAACACCAAGCCCTTCATGCCGATTGGGACGCTGCGCTCGGTGTCCAGGCAGACCTGAGCGGCGGGACGAAAGGGCTGGACGATATTACTTCAAATAACGGAGATATCACGAAAACCAGGCATGAGTGATGGGTAGGCGAGTGGTACGGACGGTCAAATTCGCCATGGGCGGAAAGGAAGGGCACCGAAAATTGTAGTCATAACCAAGTGCTTAATTTTGATAAACGAACAGTTCAACAACAGCAAGGAGACGAACATGAAACGTTTTTATCTCACCCTCATCCTGGCGTGTTCGGCGGCGGTCACGCTTCCGGCATATGCGGCCACGGGCAACATGCCGGGCATGGACAATATGGGCACCGTATCAGGCCAAGCGACCAAGGCCCAGACCTTCATGGGGCAGGGCAAAATCAACAGCATCAATCCCGCTGCGAACATGGTCAATGTCGCCATGGGCCCCGTCAAGGCCCTTGGCTGGCCCAGTATGTCAATGAATTTCCTGCTCCAGAACAAGGCTATGCTCAACGGCTACAAGGCTGGAGAAATGGTGAAATTCAGTTTCGCAAAGGATGCTGCCGGGGGGTACATCATCACCAGGATCACGCCGGTCAGACAATGAAAATACGGAGTAACCCTGTAATCCGGCACATCGGGGAACACCATGGGGATATTATCGAGTTATATCATCCACTGGATTGCCACTAAATTTAGCTGAATAAATACAGTAGGATTCACCATGACACTGGGAACATCCCACCAAGAAATATGCAAAGAAAGTCAGATCATGACGATCAGATTTCGCCATGCTGCCCTGCGGGGTTTTATGATGACGATTCTTATGACCGCGCCATTATCTGCCTATGCACGCGAAGATCATGCGCCAACCAATCCAAGGTATGAGACAAAAATACTGACAGATAAAGCAGAATATTTGACACACACCATGATTGTACAGATCAAGGATGGTCACTGGACGGAAGTCGTGAAGGACGCCCGAAAGATTGCCGAGATTGGCAAACAAATACAGGCAATAAACGCTTATTGATGTAGCCGCTGGCGCCATCAGGCCTTCATGGCGGGCGGAGCGATAGCATCTACTGGCCGGATGGCTTGGTGTAACGGGATGATGCCTTTGTGGGGAAGGGATGATCGGGCGGAAAATTGGTCGTGGCGCTGAAGGCAAAATTCCCGTTATTTTGGCTGCTGAAAGTTAAAGGTGAGGAATGAATACATGCTTAATCCTAAAAACAGCAGTTCCCGTTCGCTGAAATCAGGAGATTCACCTGATAGGATGGAGTTTTTCGTTGTGAAGATGGTCACCCAACGGCTGACCACTTGGCGGTTTGCTTCTCATGGTCTTTGGGGGTGGAAACACACTTGGACGGGCACGGACTGCTTGCGGTGCTACTGCAGAACCGCAAGCCCCCCCCCCGTCATCGGGTAAAGGCTGCGCGGGATACAGCCAGCAGTGCGCTGCCGCTTATTGGCGTAAGGCAAAATCACCATAACGGATTTTAGAGTTATTTTGGTGAGGTATTCGGGTATATATTCGTCGAACAGCCGGTGCAGAGGTTACGCTACCGCCAGGTACAGCAAACTCAAGGGATACCACAAATGGCTAATTGCTGTGAAGACAAAAGCTGCGAGATGGACGCCATACCGATCCCGTGGCCACAACCTAAACATGAGTTCCAGTTGGCTGTGCTCTCGAAATGACTTGATCGCCAATGTCGGTGTCTTACTCGCCGCCAGCAGGATCAGCACCACCGGGTGGCCGACCGCTGGCGGATCCATCAGCTACGGGAAGCATTGATTCAGAGCCCGTCCTTTTGGAAACGGCTCTGGCTCTTTCTCATTCTCATCGGGCCAGGAATTCTCGTTATGATCGCGGACAACGATGCCGCATGGGGTGATAACCTATGCTCAAACCGGCGCCGCCTACGGAATCGAATTTTTCATTCCGTTTCTCATCCTCATGGTCCCCGTGGCCTATGAGGGATCGGGACATAATCGCGGAATTATGGTCGTTGATTGCTGCTCTTGACGCACATAGCTGGCGTACCCTCTCAAAAACCTGCGGGGAGCCAAGTCCAGCGTCCCATAACATTACCATGAACCCGGAAAAATCAGCTGTTCCAACCTCTGCTGGGCAGATGGCACAAGACAAAATGGTATCAATTGTCCTGACAATGCAACCACCCCATCGCCTAACGAGGCATAGCAAAACGGTGGGTGCGACAATTTGCCGCATGTAAAAATATTCGAACCAGATGTAAGATTATCCACTTCGGGACGATAAACTTGGTGTCTGTTGGCAATAATCAGCGCGGGCTATAGCTTTAACAGCGTCTTTGGTGTCGTGCTGCGGTGAAGATTGGATTCCAGATCCGACCTGGGAGGTGGACGGTCCCGCTACTGTGGCCAAATACGCCGAACTTCTTTTGATGGTTAGCCGTAACGAAGCAGTCAAACCATCCGTCACTGCATGTGATGGCAATTGGGTCAAGAGTGAGAGCGACTGAACCTATGACAATTGAAAAGGACGCCGTCATGAATAAGCTCCTCATCGCGTTGCTCGTAATAATCGCTCTTGCAGGGTGTTCGCGTTCCGATGGCCTGGATGATAGCCATACCGTGAAATGGTACATGGCACACGATGCCGCAGCTAACCCCTCTTTTCTTGTTGGCTTTTTTGGATCGGCGAATTCGGGTAACAAACGCACCCCCTGCGAGGCCAGGGAGACTGAAGCGCAAAAGGCCCCGTAGGATATCGCCCCATTATTCGGGGATGATAGCGGTGACAGAATGAAAGAATAAACGAGTGACCGCTTTCGCTGCTTATGTGTCATTGGGTGTAGCGCAAGCACAAGGGATGCCCGTAGGCGCCAGGATGAAACTTTATTGTCCACCATCTCAGGGTCGGCAAAGGCGGTGGGTCTACTCAGGATGATACTTCGTGAAACGTGGAAATTGTTCAAAGCGTAGAATCAATGGGATACGGCTGATCCAGGATGATACTTTTTTGTCCGTTAACACAAATTGTTAACGGACAAAAAAGTATCATCCTGTGTTTTCAGCTTTGGAGTGAAGGTGTATGCTGACTCACAGATCATCAGGTTGGGGATACCTGCTATGGCTCGTCGGCGTTACGCGTTTGATGAAGGCAAAATCGCGCGCTTCCAGAAAGAAGGGCGAGGGCGAGGCCGCGGTACAAGTTACAAGCCGTGGCTGACCATACAGGATGTGGCCTCCCATGGCCGTTCACATCGAATTGCCGGAATCAAGACCGGCCGCGTACACCACCTCCTCTCCGACATTGAGCGGGATGCTTTTTACCAGTTTGACTGGGCGGATACCGTTACGGACATCCGCGAGCAGTATCCCCTCGACCGTGAATACACCCGCCGTATTGCCGCGGATCTCGATATAAAGCATCCGCGAGACGCCGCTACGGAAATAGTCATGACTACGGATTTTTTGGTCGATATCGCTTATGAAGGGAAGCTGAGGCAGTTGGCCCGTGCCGTCAAGCCCGCCAGCGAACTCGAAAAACCTCGCGTCATCGATAAGTTGGAAATCGAACGGCGCTATTGGGTACTGAACCGCCCCGGGTATTGTAGAGGCTGATTAATGTAAGTCATGCCGCTTTACCGGCCTGACGGGCGAGTTCTGGTAATATTGTGCCTCAGCTTCTGCCGGAGGGATATATCCCAAGGGTTCCAGAAGTCGGTGATGGTTAAACCAATGCACTCATTCCAGGGTGGCCAGTTCCAGGGACGCTTTGGTTTTCCAGGGCGCACGACGATGGATCAGTTCGGCCTTGTACAGTCCATTGATGGTTTCTGCCAGGGCGTTGTCGTAGCTGTCTCCCTTGCTCCCCACAGAGGGTTCAATGCCAGCCTCGGCAAGCCGTTCTGTATAGCGGATGCTGACATATTGCGAACCACGG
>NZ_JAAZTY010000184.1 GCF_018854775.1 Acidithiobacillus ferriphilus
GCCTTCCAGATAGCCGCCGCCATAGCCCGCCGTTTCGGAGCCGCCGAAAAACAGCTTGTTTTCCCACAGCGGCAGGCGCAGGTTCGGATTGCCGTATTCGGGATGCGTACCGGGAGGCGTGCGGTCAAGGGTGCTACAGGTGTAGGCTTCCTGAGCCCAGTCATGGACATGTTGTTCTCCGTCTTCTGCGGGCGGATCAAAAACCTGTACCAGTTGGCTGGAGATCAGCAAGGCCATGGTGGCGGGCGGAATGGTGGCGCGCAATGCCGGTGGGAGGGAAAAAAAGGCGCCGAGCGCGGCCTGCTCGCCGGTGGCATCACAGGCGTCGAAAATTTCTGGGAGTACCACCTGTTCGTGGGTGACGAAGGCGTTCCCGGACTGGCCCGATTCCCTCCAGAACGCTTGATCGTAAGCAACGACCACCTTGGCTTGATCGGCCATCCAGGTGTGCGTCGCGCGCATGGCCTCGCGCAGGGACGCGTTCAGGGGAGGATCGAAAAGGACGTGTTCTTCCAGCAGACGGGGAGGGAGAGCCAGAACCACATGACGCGCATTGACCTGCACGACCCTTTCGTTGTGGCGGAAACTGAGAATAACGTAATCGTCATCTTCTTCCACGGATAGCAGCGTATGGCCCAGGTGCAACCGGTCCACAGGGAGTTGCGCGGTCATGGCGGTCACGAGACGTCCCATCCCGCCTATCACGCGCCGGGCCCCTCCGTGTATATCCGTCAACGCCATGACTTCCGGTTTTTCATCCGGTGTATTCAGACGCAGGATGCCACCCTGGTCATGTTGGGCAAAAGTGTCGAGTCCGAGGTCAGAGATCAGCCGGGTGACGCGCGGTTGGGTATCCGGCCAGAACCAGGTCGGCCCCAGATCCACCGCCAGATTATTGCGCTGGCAACATTCGGAAAATATACGCCCGCCCATACGCTCACGCGCTTCATAGAGCATGAAATCCCGCCCGCGCTCCTGCAGGCTTTGGGCCAATGCAAGCCCGCACAGGCCACCACCAACAATGATTGTATCTGGCACGGTTCCGATCCTCCTGGCTGCTTCATTCGCGTAGCCAGCAATACTTATACCAGGATGCGGAGCATGGGGTTATACCATGAATTTGGCATCTTTTTTGCTGAATTTTTCACGCAACCATATTACCCATTTATTTGTTCGATTTCTGACAATAATGTGTACTTACTGACATCCAAGGATTTGAAACTATGGCAAATCGTTCAGCAATGAATATTCGTATAGTCATTACCCTGGCAGGCCAGGATGTGGGATTGGTGAGTGAAAAGGATATGGCCCTCGCCATACAGGCGGCCGAGGAGGTCTTCGCACAGCATGAGGCTGACCCAATGGCTTGCGAAGTGGCCAATCAGAAGCAGTACGGTGATGCGGAAATTACCAGGGATGAAGCATTATTGTGCGCCATCTGGGAGGAAGCCAATTATGCCGCCTGGCACAAAGCCACTATTGGCTGGATGAGTCGGGATATTGATCTTTACATGATGGTGCGGAATGCGGCGGCGGATGACAGGGATGCCCTATCAGCATAATCAATCTATTTTTAGTTTTCTGGATTAAAAAGGAGTTTCACCATGTTTGGTAGTGAAACCGGCGCGTGCATCAAGGGCCAGCCCTGCACCCTCAGGGAGTTTCCGCTGAAGATTGAAAACAACGAAGTATTGGTGGATACCGGTGATTTTGCACCCAATGGACCCCACTAAAGCCATCGGCAAATTCTGAACTAAAACCCGTCTCTCTTGCTTCCCCAGGGATGAGAGCCGGGAACCACTTCCGCTTTGATTCCGGCTTTTTCAACATCGGCGAGGGTTTTATAAAGGGTCGCTTCATGGGCTAATATGCTGCCCTGCATTACTGCGACATAGCGTGCCGGCAGGTCGACATCGCAAACGTAACCGCCTCCCGGGTCCTCAACGCTGCGTAAATTGCCATCCCAATCCATGAAAAAGCCACTCATGATAAATCCTCGCTGGTGTTGTTCCAACAGTCGGTAGGGGTGAAACGATGCCTGCCGAGTCAGCGTGATTTGCGCTCGGCGGGCGAAAAATTGCTCAAGTGCCCCTCTTTCGCCGCTTGCGCACGACCACGCGCAATCAGTCCAGCACTGCGACCAGGTACGGCCACCCGCGAAAGCTGCTTTTCCAGGTGTTGACTGCCACATTGCGGGCAGTTTGGGATGGTTGATCTCATGACCAGTAATTCAAAGTCGGCGTCGCAATCGCAACAATGGTAATCGAAGATAGGCATTTTTGTTCCCTTGTCAGGTTATGGCCAAAACGGCATCTATTACTCGGTAAGGCAATAATAATGCCTGTTCAGGTGGCGACCTTTACCCGCCTCGGCGTTTCGCGCAGCAAATTCAGACATTCCAGATTGGCGACCATGTCCAGCGCGGTGAAATCATCGAGCGAAAGGAGACTCCGGTCCGCACCGAATGCCAGCAAACGTTCCACTACCGCCGTCTTGCCAGCGGATGCGGCGTACATCAGGCAAGTGGCGCCATTGTCATTCTGGTGGTTGAGGTGGGCGCCAACCGCGATCAGCAGGTCCAGGGTGTCCAGATTCTCACTGACACAAGTGAACCAGAGGGCCTGATTGCCATCGTTGTTGCGCTGGTGCGGGTCGGCACCAGCGGCGAGCAGTTCAGCCACCAGTTCAGGATCGCCTTCACCGGCAGCGCGCATCAAGGGCGTCACGCCGTCACTGGTCCGCGCGTGGATGTCTGCGGCGGGAAACCCCTGCGCCGTCAGCCAGCATTGCAGAGCCTCGGAGATCTGCCGATTTGCGGGCGTATGCACCTGACGCCAGGCTTCGTAACCACCATCCAGACTGTATACCTCCGCAAAACCAAAATCGGCAAAGAGTTGGGCACGCATCCGGCTGGCATTGCCATGATAGCAATAGATCAGCACCGGACGATGTTTGGCTATGTTCAGCACATAATCATCGGCGTTGTAATCGCCCAGGAGAGAAGCTCCGGCAATATGTCCGGCCCGGAAGTCGCTGGGATGGCGGCAATCCAGTAACACGGTGTCCTGCCTGTACAGGAGTTCGCGGGCCTTATGCACATCTATACGCTGAAAGGAGCGGGTATTCATGAATTTTCTCCGATGTGAGTGTTCAGTTCCCGGTGGGCATAGGGCGGGAGGGTGCTGATTCGCGTATCCGTCAGGGCATGACCCACGGTGAAGTGGTAGAGGGATTGCAGGCTGTCATCCTGGATCCCCAATATGTCATGCACGGCATCATCAAAAAAACAGCCGATGCCGGTGCCGTTCAGACCCAGGGATTCGGCTTCCAGATACAATATCTGGCCCAGCAGCCCGGCTTCCTGGTAGAGCAAACGATAACGCCAGGCGCCGCTTTTCAGGGGGTCGGCATACTCCGCCAGAAAGGCCACGGCAAAGCAGCTATCGGCGGCAATGGCCTGATGACAGGACAGGGTCCGAGCGATACTGCGCACGTCCCCGCTATAGAGTCGCCGCAGGGGCAGATGGATGGGCGCGGTAGCCACTGATTCCCATGAGAAATCCGGATTAAGGGCCGTGCGTAGCACTGTTTCACCCTTTGTTGTGCGGGGCAGGGCATAGAGGCCACTGCTCAGACCACTAACGCGATGCACGAAAAGTATCGGATGGATGCGCGGGGTAAAGGGCCAGACATCCCAGGGCAGGGCGGAACGGGACAGCAACGCATCCAGGAGCGCAAAGAAATCGTCAGCCGCCATGACCATCTTCGGGTCGAAGCGCTGGGCGCTGCGCCGACGGCGGATCAGGACGCTGGCGGCGGTCTGCCCCGATTTTTTGCGTGCTGGCCAGGGATCGGGCGGAAGCGGGTCGGGAGCGAGTACCGGCATCCTGCTGGCGATTGTCGTTTCGGCGATGACCGGCCATTGATACAGGGGGTTTGGGTCCAGGCGGTTGGCCTGACCCCGCCATTGCCCCGGCAACGCAGCGGGGCTACCGACGGCGGAGGACATTGTATCGGCGGGG
>NZ_JAAZTY010000185.1 GCF_018854775.1 Acidithiobacillus ferriphilus
CCCGCCGTATCTATGCAGGTCCGCCAGATGGAAGAGCAAGTCGGACTGCCGCTCTTTGAACAACTGGGACGGCAGATTTATCTCACTGAAGCGGGGCGGGAAATGGCGCGCTACAGTGCCGCCATCACCCAGCAGTTGGATGAGGCGGTACAGGTGATCAATGACCTCAAGGGGCTGTCCGGGGGGCATATTCATATCAGCGTGGCGACCACTGGAGCGTATGTCGCGCCTTATCTGCTGGCGGCTTTCAGTAAATTGCATCCGCAGGTGACGGTCAGTATGGATGTTACGAACCGGGAGAGCCTGCTCCATCAGTTGGCGGAGAATGAAGTGGATGTTGCCATCATGGGGCGGCCACCAGCGGGTTTGTCGCTGGAAGCGACGGCTTTTCTGGATAATCCGCTGGTGATCATCGCCGCGCCCGATCATCCCCTGGCTCAGGTCAGGGCGATTACACTGGAGGCGGTGGCGGCTTATCCCTTCATTATGCGGGAGTCTGGTTCGGGGACGCGAATCGCGGTGGAACAATTTTTCGAAAAGGCCGGCATCGTTCTGCATGCGAGCATTGAAGTCAGCAGCCACGAAGCGATCAAACATGCGGTGCGCGCAGGTATGGGGCTGGGCATCGCTTCTCTGCATACGGTGCGGGAAGAGTTGCTGGCGGGGCGCCTGGCGGTGCTGGATGTGCAGGGGTTACCCATTGAACGCCACTGGTATCTGGTGCATCGTCAGGGTAAGCGTCTTTCGGCGGCCACCCAGGCCTTCCGGGATTTTTTGCTGGATCAGGAAGCGGCGCGTTTGTTGCCGGAGTAGGGAACCGTTATCTGGTCAGGGCGATAAATAGTTCCGGTAGTTTTTCCGGCAGCTTGGCAATATGGTCGATGACCGTGTACTGACGGCCGAAAATGTCGGCAACATAGGCATCGGCTTGGGGATCAAGGCAGAAATCCGCCAATAGCGTTGCCGTTCGGCGAACGTTGCATGTGCTGCACCATCTGCATGACCGGCTCCAGAGCAGAATCGCCCAGCACCGCGCCGCATCGATATACGCGCTTATCCCCGCGGGGCTGAGGCTGGCGGTGGCTTTGGCGATGCAATCGGGAAACACCTCGCCGACACGGGGAAAGCGGCAGTCGAGCTGGTTCCGGTAGGCCGCTGCTATTTGTGGCGGCGGAGAGATGTTGTGCAGCTATGGTTTAAGAAAAATTAATTTTGTCGCCCACTACACAACTGATCCGGCTAACGAATATTTACAAGGTGAACCTTTGAGCGTCAGGAGAATACCTCGTATCAGTTCTCTATCCGTTCCCCTGACACCTGCAAAAGTCCCCGCAGCAGGGCGTCAGGATCGGGCGGGCAACCTGGTATCTGCAAATCCACCGGCAAGACCTTCGCGACGCCGCCCATGACCGCATAACTGCCCTGGAACACGCCGCCGCAACAGGCGCAGTCGCCAACGGCGATGACCTTCCGGGGTTCAGGCATGGCGTTGTGACAGTCTTGTAAGGCGGCGACCATATGGCGGGTCACCGGCCCGCTCACGGTGAGCACGTCGGCATGCCGGGGCGAGGCGGTAAAGCGA
>NZ_JAAZTY010000186.1 GCF_018854775.1 Acidithiobacillus ferriphilus
GCTTATGTGCTGGGTATGGCCTTAGGCCCGGTATTTTATGGTGTATGGGGTCTGACGGGCGTTTTTTTGGTCGCCGCTGCACTCGGTGTTCTCGCGCTCTTTCCGCTGTGGAAAGTCATCCCCCCCATACCGCAGGACCATCAGCAGCGCATGGGCGGTTGGCGGGATGCGCTAAGGATGTTCAAACATCCATCGGTACTCACCGCCAGTATTGGCATTTTCATTCTACAGATGGTGCTTGGCGCCAGCTTTGTGGTGCTCTCCCCGGAACTGGTCAACGCCATGCACATTCCCGATGCCGCCGTTTGGGAGGTCTATCTGCCGGTGATGTTGCTCTCGGTGGCGGCCATGATCTATCCGGTCATTTATGCGGAAAGGAACAAACAGCACGGACAGATGCTGGTCTTCAGCGGCCTCGCCATTGCGGCGGGCGCTCTGATCATGGGACTGCTGGCCGGGCGGTTCTGGCCGGTGGCTATTGGTGCGGTCATCTTCTTTGTGGGCTACAACATCGCCTCTGCCATTCTGCCCTCCATGATGAGCCGCAGTACCAAGCCGGAACAGCGGGGGGCGGCCAGTGGGGTCTACTCGCTGATGCAGTTCCTAGGGATCTTCGTAGGTGGTGTGGTCGGTGGCTGGGGCTTGGGAATAGCGGGCGAGAAAGGCGTTTTTTATATCCTCGCCAGCGTTGGATTGCTTCTCGCCCTGCAAAGTTGGAATGGTAAACGGGTGGCGTTATTGCTGAAGCCGGATTATTTCCAGAAGTTATAAAATGAGCCGGCCCCATGCTATCGAGGAAGTCTTTGGCGTGAAATTTCGCGCTATATATTTTGGCATGCATGATAAGATGATAATGGCTGTGCATTGTTAGGCGATCTTTAATGTATGCACTCAGTCTGATTTTGCGTCCTTCGAGGTGCCTTCCGGTGCTGCGGTAATAACTGGCGGCGGTAATAAAGAATGCTGCCGTAGTATTGCTATATGGGCGTATGACAGATTTCATAATTGTGTATTTCTCTTGATTATGATTTGGCAGTCATATGAAGAACAGGAGTTGTTATGACGAAAATGTTTCGATTGGTAATGCTTACGTTGGCACTGGCTGCGCCAGGAATGGCACAAGGTGCGGCCGTCACCCAGATGGAATCGTTTTATGACTGTATCTTACCACCGACTCTGGCGGTTTATCATGATGCGATCGTTGCCTCTGGTCATGTCGCCAGAGATGTGAGCTTTTATCAAAATAAGAAGCCGGGGGCATCCTTTAATGAAGGTAGTTGGCTGTATGCGCTGTATGCCAAAAAAAATCTGTCGCGGTGCAAGCTCCCAACAGACCCGGAGGACGCAAAGAAATCCTTATCTATTGCTAAGGCGGCTGGGGCGATAATAGATGGATACATATCATTTACATGGTCCCCAACACGGTTTAGGCTGGCCAAAGAGTGGCCCAACATAAAGTCAGGATATGACAAAATAAGAACCACAATAGGTAATGAGTACTACAAGATTAGCGTTCCTAAAGGAGTTATAAATACGGATGGCAAGTATGACGCGATGATCCACATGCGGATGGCTCAGATGCAATGAAAAAAGCACCATCCTACGTTTATGATCTATAAAGGGCATCGCCAACGCGTGCCTGCCGGTAATGTGAGCGCCGGTTGTATTGTGCTCTCTCCTATGGATTGGCATGCTACTAGAGCAGCAACAATACCGCCGGGTGCTCACAGCAGCGTTCCCGAATTGATTCCAGACATGTTTTTAAGTAGGGAAATGATATGGCAGTAAAGATACTTTCCGTGAATGATACTATTGGATTGGTGCACTTCAGCGGACTTTTAAGCCCTGAAGAATGCACCGAGTTGATTGCTGCTGGTGAATCATCCAATGCGAAACCTTCGGAGGTGATATATGATGTTTCTGATGTTTCATATGAAACATCAGGGCGCCGCAGTACAGTGGCATCGCCATCGGTTGATAGGTATCCGATAATTAAAGCGGTGCGGCGCCGTATTTCATTATTTATTGGGGTTGCAGAGGAAAACCAAGAGCCGCTACAAGTCCTGCATTATACTCGTGGCGGAAAATATGATATACATTACGATTCCTTTTTAGAAGGGTCCCCACAATTGGAGAACGGCGGGAATCGGATGTTAACGGTTCTGCTATACTTGAACGATGTGGAACAGGGTGGGTGGACTCAATTTCCACATATTATGGCTAATATAGTGCCCAGCGTGGGTACTGGTATTTTATTTAGGAATATAGATGCGCAGAACCTCCAGTTAAGAGAGTCGTTGCACGCGGGGTTACCAGTTATCGATGGAGAAAAATGGATTGCCAGTATTTGGATAAGAGAAAAAGCATATGTAGCAGCGTTACCTGCTGATCGGAAGGATGAAATTTCCCGTAGAACATTATGATGTCCAGTGTTGTCCCGCGCGCTCAGTGCCGTACGGGGCGTTTATTCAGCTTGCGTTGTAAAGATCGCCGATGTATTCCCAAGCAGCGGGCTGCGGCAGATATATTGCCATTGCACGTCATCAGTACTTTGCTGATATGTTCCCATTCCAACCTGCGTGCCGACAATAAATCGTTTTTAACCGGCGCGGCAGGGTTGCCATTATGCTCGTTTAGTCTGGCTATTATCTCATCTGCATCTGCTGGCTTCGTCAGATAATAGACCGCTCCGAGTTTTATGGCCTCAATCGCCGTTGCGATACTGGCGTAGCCGGTTAGAACAAGGATCCTGATATCCGGGATAATATTCCTTAACGGCGTTATCAACTCTAATCCAGAAATTCCGGGCATTCGAAGGTCCAGAACTACAGCGTCCGGCAGATATTTTTCTGCAACAGTAATTGTATCTGCGGTATCATGCACCGTGCATACCCTGAAACCACGCCGGGAAAAGGCAGTTGATAAAACTCGACAAAATGTTATGTCGTCGTCTACCACCATAATGTTAGAGACCGAAGGGGTATCTATATCTGCGCTGTTTTCTGTGTTTCCGTCTGACATTAGCTATTGATACTACTTATGAGTAATGAGGTTAATGGAAGTATGACGCGAGTGCATGAGCCACCGCCCTGCCGATTGAACAATGATACACTTCCACCTAGGCGAGTTATAACAGTAGTGGCCAGGAAGAGTCCCAACCCAAGGCCACCCTCTTTTTTAGAGAAAACAGGTTGCCCGGCATTCTTGATTACCTCTGGGCTTACTCCGTGTCCAAGATCGCAAACGTCAATAACAATATTGTGATCGCTACAGTGTATATCTACCTCGACATGCTCTGGTGACTCATCGGCAGCATTATTGAAAATATTGGTTAGCGCCTGAGTTAGCGTATGCTCCGCAACGATTTTTGCAGCGCCTCCAGGCCCATCGGAGTGCAGTGTGACATTGATACCAGGGCGGGCAGCTCCCCACTTGCTAACAACCTCGCTCAGGTATTCTTCAAGATGCAGCTGGCAGCCACTGGATGCTTGCAGTTGACCAGTAGATGCTGACATGGTGCTTAGGATACGTTTACACCGCTGTAGCTGATCATACAATATGCCCAAACCTTCAGATAGATCATGAGTTTCTTTATAGTCTTGCTGCAGGTCTTTAGTTATTATCGTCATGGTGGCAAGCGGTGTTCCTAATTCATGAGCAACGCCAGCGGCCAGCGCACCTAAGTCAACAACACGATCCATCGCCATTTTTTCTTCACGAGCACGCGCAATCGCTTGATCCCGTTCATGCAGGCTGTCGCCCATCCTTTTGACGAAATAGCTGATAATGCCAGCAATCATAACAAATTCAAACCACATCCCCCATATATGCAGTTTCATTTCATAGGTCGCAAGAGCATGCAATGGTAATGGTATATAAAAAGCCATCAATCCTGAATAACAAGTTACTGTAATCACGGCCATGGACCAGCAATATATCTCCGGGAGGGTGGTTACTGCAATCACTAAGGGCAACAGTAGTAAGGCGACAAATGGATTCGTGGGACCACCTGAGAAGTATAGAAATGCCACTAGAATGGCAACATCTGCCAATAACTGCACAAAGAATTCTTTATTAGTTATGGGCCATCGCAGGGTAAGGCGTGCAATGCTTGCAATTGTTATTGCAAACTCTATGATGATCACTGTAGCTAATTGCCATATAGGCATATGCCATTTAAGAATGATTGCAATTATGGCTATAATCATGCATTGGCCGATGATGGCCAGCCCGCGTAATAGGAGAACACGCCGCATATTAAAGGCGTGCGGCGACATCGGCTGTTTAGCTGGATACGTGTTCAACAAGACACCCTGGGCAACCGGGCAACGAACTTCATAAAAATGTCCTATTATTCACAAAAGATACCAAAAATATCCTGATGGGTCGGGTTGAAAAGCCGATAATTCTAACGGATGGTGATGAAGCGCATTATGCTGCGCAGCATAGCGCTCCACCGCGGTGAAAAGCAAGACAGTCTGTTCGCGTGGCCTTCTTGTCAGGTAGCAGGGCACCTCCATAGACTTTTGTGCTGGACTCCTCGGCAGGGTGGACTACATTTGTGTGGCGACGAAGACATTTCCATTGCCCAACGGTAAGCAAGATATTACGATCTAACATAGCGGGTTCCCTACAGTTGCAAGGGGTGAGGGGTTGGTGAATCTTTGAATGCGCCTAATTGATGTCATCAATGGGAGAAAATTAACTTTTCACAAGGCACAAGGAGGGCTCATATGACATCCCAGGCAGAAAACGCGAAAATACGACGTCTCGCGGCTCTGGAATCTGCGAGAAGAGCCAAAGAGACGCTCATCAGTATCCGCAAAAAACAGAATCGTAAAAAGAAACTTGCCGAATCTAAGAACCGCAATCACAAACGATTCATGCTCGGTAGCCTGATAGAGATGGCAGGAATCCTGGAAATCGATGAAGATACACTCTTGGGTGGCCTTATGGCACTGGCTAAGACCTTGAATGATCCCGCTAAAAGCGCTACTACCGCGCTCTGGAAACAACATGGGGCTGCTATGTTGGTGCAACATGAAGCCACACGTCTCAAAAAATAAAGTAACCGAATGCAAGAAGCAACCCGATATGTGGTTACCCCCCTGGACGACAAGACGTTGCGTATGGATGCAACTTTCACGTGCTTACGTACTTAAATTTTGAATGCTGAGATGTTGCAAATGTGATTGCCGGACTCTGACAACGACACACCCACCATGGCGGCGGTGGCATTGCCTCGCTGCATGATGGGCTCCGTGTTGTCACGCTGGTCGGGATGCCGCCAGCCCAGGTCGGCGTTATGCTGACCCACAGGGTGGTTGGGCGATTTTCAGGGCTTGGACCCGACCGGCAGAATCAGTACCTCCAGGATCTTTTCCGTTTTTGCATCGATAGAAACAGTGTACATCAGACCTTCGCGACTAACGTCTACAACATAGTGCAGACCGCTACCGCCGGAGGCTTTTGCCAACTTCATGCCAGTGACCTTGGCAGTGTTCGGGGGGCAGGTCTGCTTGGCGATGGTGGGTGCCTGTAGGGGGTGAAAAAAACCCTTGCTCAAGCGGAATCCACAAGGCCTACTGGCGTTCATGGCGATGGCCTCTGCTTTGTTTGGACTGATGCGTGCCTGCTTGGCGTACTGCTGACCCTCATAGGCCCAAGAGGCGGTGCTGCTTCCCAGCCCGACGGTGCCGACGAGTAAAGCGATAACGAGACGGCGTGACGTGGATTTCATGATACCTCCTTAGTTTGTCTATTTGGTATATAACGTCATCCTTTTCATTGGTTGGTAAATGCGGGATCAGCCTACCACCCAAAGTTAGTATAGTAGGAAAGTTTCCAACGTAAAGGGGGATTTGCAGATTTCCGCGAAAGCCGCAAAAGCCTTTCGAGACGTGCGGAATTGCGGTGGAGCCTGGATGGATGCAAGCTTCGCCCAGGACGGGGTGGCTGACGCTCTCCGGTTTGTGTGAAGACGGTGCGCGTGCTATAAAAAGGGGTCATGCGGTGCATGGCCGCCGCCCATGGCAGCTTAGATACTGTTAAGGTACCGCCCCCGTTCGGAGGGCGTTCACATGGTATATACGCGCAAGGCGAAGCAGGGCGATAGGTCCAAACCTGGAGACATGGGCGCGGTCTGTGGGAGGCGGGCATGCCAATGAGTAGAGGAGGGTAGGCGGTTGATCATGAATCGTTTCATTGTGGCCGTGTCGCTATGGGTATGGGCCGGGAGTGCGCTGGCTGTGCCGCTCACGCTCTTTGGTGTTCCCTTGCAGAATGCAACACGCGCCAGCTTGACGCCCGCTTTACAGAAAGCGGGCCTTCCCTGCACCCTGAACGGCCCCCAGCAATGGTTCGATACCTATCGGATAAACGGGCAGGTGCCCCGCTTGCAAGGCGCAAGTAAGTTTTCGGTGGAGTATGACAAAGATAACCGTTTTGCTTTTGCCGAGTATAAATTCCCCAGCTTCAACGACACCGGGCAGGTCCAGAATATTATCACCATGGTTGGGTACAAGTATGGACAGCCCAGCAGCATCATCGGTGACATCAAGCACGGGCCGATCACGGCACGCTGGAAAGAGGGCGGTGGCATGGAGGTCAAGGTCTGGCGGGGCTGGCCGGTAACCACTACGTACATGGATTTGGAGAATGTCGCTATTGTTCATGCGATGCGTGCAGCAGCATTCACTGATATGCGCGATCCATTGCCTGCCCGAATGGATAATGCCGACCCTATCAATGAAAACAAGGTATGGCAGCCTCCATCACCGGTGGAGGAAATCGCGCAGACGAACAACCAAACCTTTCCAGCGCTATTGGAATGGGGAGTAATCGCATTTTTTGCCGTGCCTGCTCTGGGGATGGTTATCTTTGGTCACTTCCTTTCCAGAGTGACTCGTATCCCTCGTTTCAGCGTGGCTGCGCGCGTTTTTTTTGCTAAGGTAAGTCAGTTTATTCGCCAGCCAGGATGGTTTTTGAAGGGAGGAAATGGGCGTTAATCGTGACATCTGGGCTTCTTTAATCTTGGGCACTGACCCGAAAATAAGGGTCGCAGTATATATCTTTCGTGTTCCCGCGCAGCCATCGCAATAGATTTGGTGTGATTTATGCCGAGGCAACCATTGATCCGCATATTATCAATATTATGTCGCTATCCACTATGAACGTGCGCGGCCTGCTTCTGAGCCTTTGTGCTGCGTCCTTCTCCTTCCATTACGAGCATGATGTGGGCGTCGAGGGGCGATAAGCATAACGTTAAATTAAGCTGCTCTGATATTGCAAAGGTATGAGATGTTTGACACCGTGGTAGCGCTGAACCAGCATCTACAGCCAACAAAACCCTCATCCTTCTCGGGCCGGCAATCACCGTGCATTGACGACAGACTTGATTGCCATAGGCGCATATGGTATAAAACTGGTTTGAAAGTCGATGTTAAGGATATGGCGATAATGCGTGGTCTGAATCCCGTAAATATGCTTCTACAGTCATCCATGATGGATGACCCACTGCGGTTGCGTGATTTAAACGCTTTTATCAGAGGGGGCCGGTTTGACTAAGCAGAGCTCCGTCGGTGTCATAAATTACTCGAGAGCCCGCTTAGTAGTAAACTTTCTTGGTTCAATGAGGTTGGCTGTTAGTCTGCTGGTGTTATTGGCGATTGCCTCTGTTATTGGGACGATTTTGAATCAGCAACAACCCTACGAGGACTATGCGTTAAAGTTTGGCCCGTTCTGGTTTGATGTTTTTCGCGATCTTGGTTTATACAATGTTTACCGGACGAATTGGTATCTGGCTATTGTGGGTTTTCTCGTCTTGTCCACCAGCACCTGCCTGATCCGAAATACACCGCGCATGATCAGGGAAATGCGCGAGCCGGATACGGCCATGGCATCGGCATATGACCCGCAGGGTATGGCCAATAAGACGGAAATCGTTTCGTCGTTGCCCATGGACTCTGCGACACAAATGGTGGTGGCCGTTCTGCGTGGACGCGGCTATCGGCCGAAGTTGCACGACCGTGGTGACGGCGGTATGGTCATTCTTGGCCGCAAGGGTCGCTATAGCCGCATTGGCTATATCTTAACGCATGCGGCGATTATCGTGTTTTGTGCGGCAGCCCTTTATAACGCGGATATTCCCGTGAAACTGGCCATGCTGACAGGTTCCACGCAACCGGAAAACAACTTTCACATTCCGCTGTCGAAAG
>NZ_JAAZTY010000187.1 GCF_018854775.1 Acidithiobacillus ferriphilus
CATAACGTGCAGCCATTCACTGTAGTGCACCACTTCTTCGGGGATGACGATCTTGCCGTCGACCAGACGGCCAAGCTTGCCCAGGATCTTCTTGACCTTTTCGCGCAGTTCAGCGGATTCGATCAGATACTTGCGGATTTCCTTGTAATTGCCGAAGGAGGTGCCACAGTGGACCAGAGGGAAGAAGTGGCCATTCTCGAAGCCGTGCTGTTTGCCGGAGACATAGGCCTGATGGAAGTTGCGCAGGAAAACGGCGGCGAGGGATTCAACGTTGCCGATGCCGGAACCGTGGTAGTTCCAGGCGGTGCAGGAGGTCTGATCGGTTTCGTCCAGGTAATCGACCCCCAGGTGATTCATGAACCACATGAGACTGGTGGGGTAGCCGGGGATATTACCGCACTGACCACAGCTTTTGTGATGCCAGAGGTTGTTGGTGGGAACCCGTTTTTTCCAGCCAAACAACGTATCCACCTCAACCGCCTTATGATCGTCGGTGATGCGATGGACGATGATCTCGCCTTCCTTCTCCAGTTCCCACATGTGATCGCGAATGTCGTCCATCCGCTCACCCAGGTCCACCGTGCGCCGGTCA
>NZ_JAAZTY010000188.1 GCF_018854775.1 Acidithiobacillus ferriphilus
CCCGCCATTGGCGACAGTATGCGCGATATGCTCGCCGCGCGTGCAGCCGGTGCACGACCCATGCTGGTGCTGACGGGTAAAGGCCAAAGCATGCGTTTGACAGCGGAAGCGGCGGGCGTTTCCATTTTTGCGGATCTTAACGCGGCGGTACACGCCATTCTCGGCATTCCGTGATACGCACTATTCGCAGTAGCTTGTTCTACATTGGTTTTACAATCTGGACCCTGGTCTGGGCCTTTTTCAGCCTGACCGTCACCTTGTTGCCGCTGACGGCGAGAGTCTGGACCAGTCGTTTATGGGCACGTACCGGCGTCAGCTGGCTCCACTGGAGTTGTGGCCTGCGTTATCGGGTTTGCGGCCTCGCCAACATTCCCGCCACGCCCTGCGTCATCGTCGCCAACCATCAATCGGCATTGGAGACTCTGCTCCTCTGGTGCATCTTCCCACGACTCTCCTATGTACTGAAAAAGGAACTTCTCCGTATCCCAGTGATTGGCTGGGGCCTGCATCTATCCTGGCCCATTGGTATCGACCGCGACGCCGGCAGGCAGGCCTTGGTGGAGGTAATTGAAGAAGGCAAAGTCCGTCTGGCGGCAGGCTTTAATGTAGTGATCTTCCCGGAAGGCACTCGTCACCCCTGTGGCAAGGTTGGTCCTTTCAGCAGCACGGCCGCTGGCCTGGCCATTCGCGCCCAGGTTCCGCTCCTGCCCATCGCCGTGAATAGCGGGTGCTTCTGGCCACGCGCAGATTGGCGCAAATGGCCGGGGGTAGTTGAGGTGCAAATCGGCCCCGCACTAGCCCCCGTAGGTAAAGCCGCAGCCCTCAACCAGCAAGCACAAGACTGGATTACAACCGCGGTTGCAGAGATGGGGACAGGGCCTGCTGTAAAAGCGCTTTAACCAAAGTACCGGCGATATCCTGACCCGTGATTCCTTCGATACCTTCCAAGCTGGGGACGGGATTTACTTCCAGTACCAAAGGCCGCTGATTTTCCGCCAGCATGATATCCACCCCGGCAAAACCCAGACCTAGTGAAGCCGCCGACAGGCGGGCAATGGCGGCAAAATCTTCCGGCAAATCCAGCAGCGCCGACGCCCGGCCCCCGCAATGCAGATTGCTGCGAAAATCCTCAGCAGAAGCATCCCTGCGCATGGCCGCAATCACCTCGCCGAAGAGGACGATCATCCGAAAATCATGACGCCCTGGAAGAAAGCGCTGAACCATCGCTTCGTGTTGCAGATGAAGAAAGGTGTCCAGCATTCCCCGTGCCGCTATATCCGTCTCCGCCAGACTAACGCCCACCCCCTGGGAACCACTGAGCAGTTTATGTACCAAGGGCGTACCCACGGCAGACACTGCTAGATCACGCTGCTCCATCTGCGTGAAATAGGCCGTCTTCGGCACCGCAATACCCGCGGCAACCAGGACCTGCAAAGAAGCAAACTTATCACGGGACAACTCCAGCGATTCCGCACTGTTGAGGCAGCAACTGCCTTCCCCCGCAAAAAAACGGAGCAGGCGTGACCCTAAGTGCGTCAGCGGACCGCCTACTCGCGGAATCACTGCGGTGCAGGGCGCCAGGAGAGATGATCTGTAGTAAAGCCGGGCCGCAGTATCATCTAACATCAATAAGCAATGCTCAGGCTGAAGCAATACGGGTTCTGCGCCCGCCGCGGCAACCGCATCCAGCAGGCGACGGGTCGAGTACAACCCGGTATGGTGCGAGAGAATCGCAATGCGGGGCGGCGCGGGCATGACTTAAGGTATGTCCTCGCGAAAGCTCAGCAGTGGCAATTCACCGTGGGCAATGGAGCGCTCAATGAATCCAGCGCGACCGGGTGCGCGCTGTTCCAGTGCCGCCCGCGACAAGGCAGATTCACCGCCAATCGCGGCAAAAAGCACCTCCAGCTCCCAGGAATCCACCCGCAGCGTCCCGAAGGGGTTATCCCGCGTCGCAGGTCGCCAAAACAGGTTCGGCAACCATCCTTTACTGCGCACCGCTGGAGTCAGATACAATGCGCGGCAACGTTCGTCAATCTCCCCAGGTGCCGGAATCTGCGTCTGTCCCAAGCTTCCCATAATATCCCATCCATTTGTTTTAATGTGCATAAGTGCACAGGAAAGCCATCCGTAAATACAAAACGTCATCCACGACGATAATCATATAGTCATTTACTTGGCAACGGAATTATTGTGGAGCACAATGGTCAACTACTTGGGTACGTGTAGAACATATTCGCAACAAGCGGCTTAACGGCCAAGGAGACCATCATGAGCGACAACAGCACGCAGCAGGGCGTAGCGGGTCACGGCGCCTTTTTTCAGGATACGAATCTTTCGGCGAACGAAGCTGAGGCGGCTACGGCCTGGGTGCGTAATCATGTTGACCGGCGCACGGTGGACCTGGGTGAGCGGATGGACGACATTCGCGATCACATGTGGGAACTGGAGAAGGAAG
>NZ_JAAZTY010000189.1 GCF_018854775.1 Acidithiobacillus ferriphilus
TGATGACCAACAGGTCACCTTGCCGGCGGTGATCCTCGATCAGGGCGCGGGCGCGATCCGAAATCATCGGCAGCACCCATTCCTGTAGATATTCCCGGTGCCAGGCATTGAGCTGGGCACGCGGGTGCGCAGCCAGAGGGGTAAGCTGAAAATTCAGAAAAGCCTGAATGTCCAGGGTGCCCGCCATATAGTCCGCGTAAAACCGGTCATTGCGATGATTGAAGCACTCGGCGTCCACAACGCCGCGGCTGCTGAGAAATTTCATCCAGGCATGATCGGAGTCGCCAGAGAGCAGCGTGTTGTCCAGATCAAAAAGAGTGAGGGCCATAGGTTCTCCGTCCAGTGAGGTGGGCAATGGCAAATGCCGCGCTAGGATACCGCAAATATGCTTTCTGGTATAATTTGCCCGGGGTTGGGCGCAACAGGTGCATGCGCAGGGCATTATATCTCGAAAGAAGGAGCGGATGGTGGCGCAGGGCAAGCCTACGGACTTTGAGCGTATCCAGTTGTTGCGTGCCGAATTGATGGCCGCCAATAAGGCGTATTACCAGCAGGATGCACCGACTCTGAGTGATCCGGAATATGATGCACGGCTGCGCGAACTTCGCCGCCTGGAGGAACGTAACCCGCAATGGCAAAGCGCCGATTCGCCGACCCAGAGGGTAGGGGCGACGCCTCTGGAGGCCTTTACCGAAGTTCACTATACCGTAGCGATGACTTCCCTGGATAACGTGTTTGATCAGGAGGGATTTCGTGATTGGTTGGGACGTGTGCAAAAAGGACTGCACCTTGAAGAGGTTGCGCTGAGCGCTGAACCCAAGTTTGATGGCCTTTCGGTCAACATCCGTTACGTGGATGGCAAATTGATGCAGGCTGGGACCCGCGGTGATGGTCAGAGTGGCGAGGATGTCACCGCCAATGTCCGCACCATCCGCAATATTCCTCTGCAACTGGCGGGCAAGGGCTGGCCGGATCTGTTGGAGGTGCGCGGGG